>JAIRRU010000232.1 GCA_031255815.1 Treponema sp.
GTGGACTCTTACGACGGCCGCAACCGGGAGCCGTCGCTTTTTCCCGCCAAGATCCCCGTGGTTCTCGTCATGGGCGCGGAGGGGATCGCGGTGGGCATGTCCACCCGGATCCTTCCCCACAATATCATTGAGGTGCTGGAAGCGGAAAAGGCCTGTCTGGCGGGAAAGAAATTCTCCCTTTACCCGGACTTTCCCACCGGCGGCCTGGTAGACGTTTCCGATTACCAGGACGGGAACGGCAAGGTGCTGGTCCGGGCGAAACTTGACAGCTCCGACCCCAAGCGTATTGTTATCCGGGAACTCCCGCCCGGCTCCACCACGGAAAGCATCACTAACAGTATCGAGAACGCCGCCAAGGCCGGGCGCATCAAGATACAGGGCATCAGCGATTTTACCACCGGCAGCGTGGAGATCGAGGTAAGGCTTGCCCGGGGCGTCTACGCGGAGGAAACCGTCGCCGCCCTTTACGCCTTTACCGAATGCGAGCAATCCATATCGGTTAACCTGCTGGTAATAAAGGATAATCTTCCCGCGGTAATGACCCTTACCCAGGTTATCCAGCATCACGCGAAACAACTGGTCAGGATCCTTACCAGGGAACTGGAGCTGGAGAAGAAAGAACTGCAGGACAAATTCCATCTGCGTACCCTGGAGCGGATATTCATTGAGGAGCGGATCTACAAGGCCATAGAGAAAATGAAAACCGCGAAGGGGGTGGAAGACGCGGTAATCGCCGGGTTTAAACCCTTTGCCAAAGAGGTGGGGCCCCGGGGGGTAAGCCATGAGGATGTGGAACACCTCCTGCGGATCCCCATCCGGCGCATATCCCTTTACGACATAAACAAGGCCCGGGAAGAGATGCTTGCCATACAGGAGCGGATCAGGGAAATTAACGGGCACCTTAAAAACATTATTGCCTATGCCGCCGCCTTTCTCGACGGCATTATATCCCGGATCAAGGGCAGCGAGGAACTGGGGCGGGGCGAACGGAAGACCACGGTAGAGGCTTTCAATAAAGTTGATGTCAAGGAAGCGGTTAAGAAAGATCTGGAGCTTAAATACGACGCCCAAACCGGTTATCTGGGAACCGCCGTAACCGGGGAGACCGTGGCGGAAGTGTCCCCCTTCGATCGCGTCCTTACCATCCGGAAAGACGGCTCCTGGTTTGTGGCGGATCTGAACGACAAGGTTTTTGTGGGCCCCGGCGCCTGGTGGATAGGGGTGGCGGACAAGGAGGCCCTTTCCAAAATTACCTTTACTATTATCTATAAGGAAAAGGAAAGTTCCTTCCCCTACATCAAGCGCTGCGTTATTGAAGGCTGGATTATGAACAAAGAGTATTCCCTGGTTCCCGAGGGGGCAACGGTGTTCCATGTGGACACCCGGGATAAATTTAATTTTACTGTCCGCTATATCCCCAAGCCCCGGCTTAGGCTTGCCAAAGAGGCCTTTAAATCACAGGATTACGCGGTGCGGGGCCTTAAGGCCGGGGGCCTGCGGCTTGCCTCCCGCGAGGCGGCGGGGGTGGATCTGAAATGAGCGATATCAGAGAAACTGTTTTCGATTCCGGCGAAGACCGGGCGGGCATTGAGGGGCTGGTAAGCGGCTCCGGTATCAGCGAAGCCGAGCAGCGGGAGATTATCGCGGGAATAGAGCGGATAAGCCTTACGAACCGCGAATCCTTAAGCCGGGACAAAGCGGCGCCGTTCAAGGCGAAGCGGAAGGGGGGGCTTTTTCCCCTTCTGGTAAACGTCTTCGCCCTTTTCCTTTTAGCCGGGGCCGCCCTTGTGCTGTATTCCCTCCACGGCCGGGACGAGGCGGCCCTGCGCCGGGGGAATCTTGGCTATGATTCTGCCGAGTGGGCCCTGATTCGGGAAATACGCCGGGAAACCGCCAGGGAACTGGAGGAAAAAGAGGGGGAAATCGCCTTTATCAGCTCCCAGCTTGCGGGGGTGGACGAGGAACTGCGGAATCTGCACTCCAGCAACGAGGATCTTACCGCGGAACAGCGGGCGGCGGAGGCGGATCTGCAGCGGCTCCAGGAGGAGTACCGCTCAAGCCTGGATTCCCTGCAGGACGAGCGCTCCCAGATCCTGGAAGCTTCCCGCGCACGGGAGGCCAGCCTGCGCGCCCAGTTTGAGGCCCAGGCCCGGGAGCTTGCCGCCGCCAACGAGCAGAGCCGGCAGGCCCTCGGGGCCGCCAGGGCCGAACTGGAGCGGCTTTCCGGCGATCAGGAGAAGGGGGCCGCCATCGAAGCCCAAATGGCCGGCCTCTATGCCGATGCGGCGGCCCAGGTGAACGCCGGCCGCCTTGACGCGGCCTTGAAAAGCCTCGCGTCCATGCGGGAGTTTATCAACACCCCCTCGTTCCAGGCTGTCCGTTCCGTTCAGGCCAGGAAGAATTTCTACCTTACCAGCATTGCCACCCTTGAAGAGGTAATCGCCGCGGCGGAAAAACTCAACGCCGTGGTGGCCTCCTCCGGCGCCGGCGAATTCGAGCGTACCATCGCGGAGCTTGAGGAAAGGAACTCCATCCTGGAAGAACAGGTGGCCGGGCTTAATCAGGCCGTTTCCGGCACCCAGAGTTCCCTGAGCAGGCAGCTTACGGAACTGCAGAACCGGATAAGCGGCCTCCAGACCCAGGCCGCCGGCCAGCAGCGGAGCATCAGCGAAAAGGACGGCAGCATCGCCGATCTCAACACCCGGAACAGCGCCCTGACCCAGCAGCTGAACAGCCTGACCCAGCAGCTCAGCGGCCTCCAGGCCCAGGCCGCCAGCCAGCAGCGGAGCATCAGCGAAAAGGACGGCAGCATCGCCGAGCTCAACACCCGGAACAGCGCCCTGACCCAGCAGGTCGGGACTCTGACCCAGACGCTGACGGATCGCAACACCGCGATAGAAGAGCTGCGCCGCCAGGGGACCGAACAGACGGCGGAGATAGAGCGGCTGAACAGCCAGCTTACCAACATACGGCAAACCCTGCAGAGCCTGACGGAGTAGCGCGGCCGGCACAGGCGGGCCCGCGCTCGTCCCGCGCAAGGATCGGCAGGATAAGCCCAAAAATTACCGATCATACTACAAAAGATAGTAAAATAATACCAATTAACCGTGAAATCCCGTATTAAACTAAATTGAGCCGGAAAAAAAATGAGCGGAGAGCCTACCGTATTTCCCGGCCCCTCCGGTGCGGCAAGACCAGTACCATGAACTTATATTTTTCGCGAGGCATGTTAACGGTGAAACGGGAATAAGAATCCGTTAAAGGGGAACGGTTATGGATGAGGTTATTATTGTCGCTTCTACCCACTGGGATCGGGAATGGTACCGCAGCTTCAGTGAATTTCGCGTCCGTCTCTGCGAGCTTATCAACCGCCTTTTGCCTCTGTTGGAAGAGGGCGTCGTTGACTGCTATACCTTTGACGGCCAGAGCGCGGTATGGGAAGATTATCTGGAAGCGTATCCGGAAAACGAGGATCGGCTGCGGAAGCTGGCGCGGGAAGGGAAACTGATGTTCGGCCCCCTCTACAAGCTGCCGGACGAATTTCTTTCCGGCGGGGAAGCCCTTATCCGCAATTTTCTTATGGGCGACGAACTCTGTTCCCGGATTGGGGGGAAATGCCGGGCCGGGTATCTGCCGGATAACTTCGGCCACGTTTCCCAGCTGCCCCAAATTCTCAAGGGCTCGGGTCTTGACGCGGCGTTTTTTTTCCAGGGGGCGGATCTGCAAAACGCGGAACAAAAGAAATTCTGGTGGATTGCCCCCGACAACAGCAGGGTTCTCGGGCTGCAGGTGCCCCTGGGCTACTGGAGCCTTAAAAGCTGGGACAGGCAGGGGAAGTCCGTCGCGGGGCACTTCCTTGAGGCTTACGAGCACTTGAAAAACACCGGCGTCCTGGGGCACGTCCTCCTGGTCAAGGGATCGGAACACCCGTTCCAGAACCCCGCCCTGCCGGAACTTGCCGGGGAAGCCCGGCAAGCGGGCTCGCCGCTTAAAGGCGCGGAACCCGGCGGGAAAGCTCTTGGGGAAGTCCGGGGGGAGCTTCGGGATTTCCACGCCGGGCCCGACCCGACCGGCGTTTGTTCCTGCCGGGGATCGGTCAAGCGCGGGCTCTTTGAAGCCAAAGCGGAACTGCTGCGTTACGCCGAACCCCTGGCGGCCTGGCGCTGGGCCCTGGGCGGCGAGTATCCGGAGGGTATCCTGAACCACGCCTGGAAAGATCTATTAAAGGCCCTGGGCCATGACGGTGTAAGCGGCTGTTCCTCAGACCCGGTAATGGCCGACATCGACAGCTATCTCCGCCACGCCCGGGAGGAAGCCGCCTCCCTTAGCGCCCTGTCCCTGGCCGGGCTTTTTTCCGCCTTCCCCCCCCTGGCGGAAAACGAATCCGGCTTTACCCTCTTTGTTTTTAATCCCCTGCGTTATTCCTATGCGGGGATCATTACCGCCGAACTCTGCATCGAAGATGAAAACACGCGGGATTTTACCCTGATCGACGAGAACGGCACCCCGGTAGAATGGGAGTACATCTCTTCCCGCCAGGACATTAGCACCCGGGAGTTTGACTACGACAGCAGGGAACGGGTGTACCAGCGCTGTTTTACCATACGGTTCTGGGTGGAGGATCTCAGGCCCCTTTCCATCCGGCGTTACGCCCTGAAACCTTCCGCTTTGCGGGAATTCCGCCGGAAGGAACTGACCGTGCGCCTTAAGCCCAGTATTCCTGTTATTCAGAATGAGTACTACATAATCGAGGCCGAAGCGGATACGAGCCTCCGGGTAACCCTGAAAGAAAGCGGCAAGGTTTTCCCCGGCCTTAACCTCCTGGTAAGCCGGGGGGAGGCGGGGGACACTTACCACCATGTTTCCCCCCTGGCGGACGAGCATACCTTTCCGGTTCTTAGCGGTATTTCCGTCCGGGTGAATTCGAGCCTTGCCTCGGAACTCTGTATCCGGGGGGAACTCCGCCCGCCCGCCGGATCGGCGGAAGATTTTCTGGGACGGCGGAAGGACAGGGCCTGCTGCGCTTTCGAGACCAGGGTGCTGCTTTCCCGTTTCAGCCCCCTGATCGATATCCGCACCGAATTTGATAACCGGGCGGAGGATCATATCCTGTTCGCCGGTTTTCCCGTCCCCTTCGAGGGGGCCTGGGATTTTTCCCAGATCGCCTTTGACGAGATACGCCGCAGCGATACTGATACGGAATTCCGTCCCGAATCAAATTCCGCCCAATCCGCCCTGCGAAGCTTTGAGGGATACGCGGGGCTCCGGTTCCCCGGCGGCGATATCGTGGTAACCAGCCGGGGGCTTTCCGAGTACCACACCAAACAGCGCGGCGAGGAAACTATTTTCTACCTGAGCCTGCTGCGCAGTACCGGCTGGATGTTTCACGGCCTGCCCCGCAGTTGGCGGGAGGGGCAGCAAAGCGCGGCGCCCCTTATCGAAACCCCCAAGGCCCGGGAATTGGGCCGCAATGTCTTTGAATACGCCTTTATGCTGAACACGGATCAGGCCCTTTTTCATGCCGAGGCTTACCGTTTCCCGCCCCGTTCCGCCCTGTTCAAGGGAAAGCCCGTGGCTCCTCCGGCGGCGCCGGGCCGGGAAAACCCCCTGCCGGATTTTTCCTTTACCGACGAGCGGATAGGCCAGAGCGCCTTAAAGAAATGGCGTTTTGGGAAAGGCCTCCTCCTCAGGCTGTTTAATACCAGCGACGATACCGTTTCCTTCAGCTTCCGCCCCGGCAGCGGAACCGTAAAGGTAAGCCAGGCCGATTTGCTGGAGAAGCCCGGCGAAGAAATCCCCCTTCACAGGGGGCTGGTATCCCTTGTCGCCCCTCCCCGCCGGATCATCACCCTTATCCTGCACAGGGACTGAACAGGGAACCGCGTCCGCGGGCCCTATTGCATAACCTCTACCCCCGTCCAGTCGGCGGGGGGCGGGTTTTTTATATAGGCGGCGCAGCGCTTAAAGAGGATGCGGGCGCTAAAATCATCGGGCAGCAGGTTTACTGCTTCGCGGAATTTTTCCGCCGCTTCCCGGAAAGCCCGGCGCCGGTACAGCGCCATTCCCTGGTTGTGGAC
>JAIRRU010000242.1 GCA_031255815.1 Treponema sp.
TCCTTCCCCGAAGGCGAACGATCCGTGGCGGCCCTGGCCCCCTTCGCCATCCGGGACGGCGCCGAACCGCCCCTCCTCTCCTACCTGAACGAAAGCGCCCTGGTGGCCCTGGCGGGGAACCCACGGCTGGCCCTGGTGGAACGGAGCCGCCTGGACGCGGTACGGGCGGAACAGCAGCTTACCCTTATGCTGGACGCCGATGCCGCCATAAAGGTGGGCAAATTGCTGGGGGCCCGGTATATGATAACCGGCCAGGTGATCCCCATGGCCAGCCAGGTAATCGTCTTCGGCAGGGTGATCAACGTGGAAACCGGGGAGATCCTCAGCGCAGCCCAGGTCTACCTGGACCGGGAAACGGTGGGGGATCTTTTGTAGCCGCGGGAAACCCGGTTTGCGGCGCTTGGCGCAAAGCCGAAACTGAGAATTACTGCCGCGCCATGCGTTATTCTTGCGCAGTCTATCAATATACGGTATGTTCGTGCAAAGGAAAAAAGAGGTATAAGTATGAAGGGATTTTCGTCCAGGCAAATTTCGGTTAAACAGCGCTTCCTTGTCTTTTCCATCGTCTTTTTTCTGCTTGTCGCCGCCGCGGGAACCGGGGCCTTTTTCCTTTCCATGCGGCAGGTAGTCCGGAAAGACGTGGCCCAGGAATTGACCCGCCTGCTGGAAACAAGTAGGCTCAGGCTGGAAGCTTCGGTTAATTCGGAAATAGCCATCGCCCTGAAAATGGCGGAGTCCCCGCTTATCAAGAGCTACTTCCTGGAACCGGGGGATCCCTTCATGGAGACCCTTGCCTTTGACGAAATCGCCGGGTACCGCAGGGCCTTTAAGGGGAACACGGTGTTCTGGATAAACGACCGGGACAAACGCTTCTACTCCGACGATGCCTATGTCTACACCCTGGATCCCGCCAATTCCGACGACTACTGGTACAACATGACCATGCACGAAACCACGCTGTACAACTTCAACATCAACTACAACGACAATCTAAAAAAGACCATGCTCTGGATAAACGCGCCGGTATTTTCCCAGGGGAAGCCCGTGGGCGTTGTGGGGACCGGCATAGAGCTCACCGGTTACATCGAATCCCTCTACGCGCAGGTCCCCGAGGGAAGGGGGTTCTTCCTGTTTAACCGGCAGGGGGAAATAACCGGAGCGCCGGATAACCGGCTCCTGGTGGACAAGGTCTTACTGGGCGATTATCTGGGCGAGGAAGGCAGGGCGGTTCTTTCCCGGATGGGGCTCCTGGGGGAGGATGAAATTGTTACCTTCATGTCCGGCGGCCGGGAAATAGCGGCCGGCAGAATACCCCTCCTGGACTGGTACACCGTGGCCTTTGAATCCTTTACCGTCTCCATGTATCTTTCCTCCCCCATAAGCGCCGTCTTCTTTTTGACCATCTTCGTAATTCTTTTGATCTTCGTCATCATAAACATCTTTATCAGGACTACCCTGAAACCCCTGGGGGAAATGCTGGGTCTTCTTAAAGAAATCTCCGCCGAATGGGATCTGACCAAGCGGCTTAAGGTCCGGCGTTACGATGAAATCGGCACCCTGGCGGATTTTTTTAATCTTACCTTTGACCGAATGAAGGAACTGATTGGCGTTATCAAGACGGAGGCGGGCCGGCTTTCGGACGCGGGGGCGGATCTTGCATCCCGCATGAACGAAACCACCGGGGAAATGAACGAGATCACCGCCAGCATCGGGACCATTAAGGAACAGGCGGGAGAACAGTTCAAGGCGATAAAGGAATCCGGGCAAGCGGTGGACCGGATCATGAGCAGGGGCGGCAGCCTCCACGACCATATCACGGTGCAGGCGGAAAGCGTTACCCAGTCCTCCGCCGCGATTGAACAGATGTTCGCCAATATCCATTCGGTGACCGAGACTCTGGTAAAAAACGCAGGAAACATAAAGGCCCTGGAGGAATCTTCCCAGGCCGGCAGGACGAATCTGCAAAACGTTTCCACGGACATTCAAAAGATAGCCAGGGATTCCGAGGGCCTTTTGGAAATCAACTCGGTGATGAAAAGCATTTCAAGCCAGACCAACCTCTTGTCCATGAACGCCGCCATAGAGGCGGCCCACGCGGGGGAAGCGGGCAGGGGTTTTGCCGTGGTGGCCGATGAAATACGGAAACTGGCGGAATCCGCGGCGGAACAATCGAAGACCACCGGCGGCGTACTTAAAAACATCAAAGAATCCATCAGTTCCATAGCCCAGGCCACCGGGGGCGTTCTTGACCAGTTTGAGTTGATTGAACGGGAAGTGGGCACCGTATCCGAACAGGAGGCGGGGATCCGTTCCGCCATGGAGGAACAGGAAAGCGGCGGCAAAAGCATTTTGGAGGCCGTGTCCCGCCTGAACGAGGTTACCGGGGAAGTCCGCCGGGCTTCGGAGGATATGACGGTGGAGTGCAAAGAGGTTTTCCGGCAAAGCGACAACCTGGAAGGGCTGACCCACCTGATTGAACAGGGAATACACGGCATCTCCCTCGGCTCGGAGCAGATAGGCGCGACGGTCGCCCGCATCAACGCGATCAGCGAACAGAACAGCGCCGACATCAAGGCCCTGGTAGAGGAAGTGGCGAAGTTTAAGGTGTAAGGAGCGGCTATGGCCGACTGTATCTTCTGCAGGATCGTAAGGGGAGAGATACCCAGCAGAAAAATCTACGAGGATGACGAAATTCTGGCCTTTCACGATGCGGATCCCAAAGCGCCGGTTCATTTCCTGGTGATCCCCAAGCGGCACATCCCCAACGTGATGGAACTGGAAAAGGACGGCCAGGCCCTTATGGGACGGCTCCTCTACAAGGCCCAGGAACTGGCGGCGGAGCAGGGCTGCACCGAAAAAGGCGCGCGCTTCGTGATCAACTGCAAGGCCGACGGCGGACAAACGGTGGACCATATCCATTGCCACGTCCTGGGCGGCCGCCCCCTCGCCTGGCCTCCGGGCTGAATCCGGAATCCCGTCCCCTCGGGGCGGGTGCGGCGGGGGAATGCGTCCAGAACCGCTGAAAATTTAGAAATTTTCCAAAAAATCAGGGGAACAAGGGTGACCAGGCAGGGGTAAAAATGGTATAGTAGGCTCAACCAAGTTGCACATCATATTTTCTTACATAAAACCTTACCTTTCCCGCATGAGCCTGGGGCTTTTTGTTAAATTTTCCGGAACCGTAATGGATCTGCTGCTCCCCTGGATACTGGCCTACATGATCGATCACGTGGTTCCCCAGAGGGAGGTTTCCCTCATCCTTATGTGGGGGGCCGTCATGGTGGGAGCCTCCATTTTCGCGGTAAGCTTCAATGTCATGGCGAACCGCATGGCTTCCGCCGTGGCCCGGGATGTTACCCGGACCATCCGCCACGATCTTTTCGCCAAGATCTCCCACCTGAGCTGCGCCCAGATTGACCGGATGACCGTCCCCTCCCTGGTGGCCCGGCTTTCATCGGACAC
>JAIRRU010000252.1 GCA_031255815.1 Treponema sp.
GGGCCTGAACCACTCGGGCATCTGGAGGAAAGCGACAGGCCCCTTCCCCAGGGAACGGAGGAAGATGTTGACCGCGCCCCCTTCCACGGTAAGAAGGTTCTGAAAGATACTAACGATAACCACCCAGGAAAGAAAATGGGGAAGGTAGGTAAGGGACTGGACGACCCGTTTAAAGATCTGGTTCTTTAGCTCGTTAAGAAGCAGGGCCAGGATTATGGGGGCGGGAAAGTAGAAGACCAGGTTGAGTATCGCGAGAACAATAGTATTCCTGAACAGCCTTCCGAACCAGAGACTCGTAAAGAAGCGCTCAAAATGCTCAAGGCCCACCCACTGACTGCCGAAAAAGCCCCTGGTTACCGAATAATTCTGAAAGGCGAAAAACACCCCCCACATGGGTTTATAGGCAAACAGGGCGTAATAGATAATGCCCGGAATTAAAAGGATATACATCCACCGATCTTTCCACATGGTATTCAGCTTACGCCGCATATCCCGTTGTTCCAGCGCGACAGGGTTCTTTGATCTCAAAACCGGCCTCCTGCTTTTAAGAATGGAGTTTACTCCAAAAACTGAAGTTTTGGAACAGCCTCAATGGTTCTAGCCTTTCCCGAAAGCCGAAGTCTCGGGAAAACCCGGATAATTTCCGCGGAAAACAGCGAAATGCGGAACGTTCCGCAAGGCCCGCCCGACAGCCCGGCCGCTTACCGAACGGGCCCGGCGGCCCTCCCCGGTTTTTTCCGGGGCTTACATGGCGCAGCTTATAACCGCGTTAATGTGGTTATAGCCCGTGCCCATAAGATGCTGGTTGAAGGCATGGAAGGCCGTATCATGCCGCGCCTTGTATACCCCGCCTTCCGCCGCGTCCGGACATCCCCATACCCGCACTTTCCGCTCATCGGGATAAAAAAGCATGATCTGATCCCCCGGAATATCGGCGAATATCTTGCCGGATCTTACCTGCTTGCCCCCGATGCGGCGGATCTTCTTTCCCAGGCGGTCGGTAACCCAGCCCGAAGCGGCGTTAGGATTACCGTCTTCGTCGCCCGCCACACCGTAGAATTCGTGGTACCCGTCTCCGTCAAAATCCAGGGGGATATAGTCCGATCCCCGGCCGGGGAAGGGGAGTTTTACCTCCTTCCCGGTCATCGCGTCAAAGTAAAAATCGTCGGGTTCCGCCTCCCGCATCATGCCGTCGATAACCACCCGGTTGAGCCGCATGGCCATGGCGACCTTGGCGTAGTTGTCCCCGATATTGGCTATCCAGCCCTTGTGCATGTGGCCCGAATCAACGGCGCTCCAGACCGGCTTCCCCTGATCGTCGTAAAGCCAGACCCGCTGTTCCCCGGGAACCTCGTGGCCTTCCCGGCAGGTGTAGATATACATCTTTCCGTCAGCGGGATTGGCGAAGGGGATAATAATGTCGGAATGGCCGCGGAACTTTTCCCGGTCGCAGCAGAACAGCTCGTGCCCGTCGTCCAGGCTGAGGAGCCGCTCGCCCCAGAATATCTCGTCGATTCCGTCTTTATTGAAATCAATTACCGGGCAGACGTGGCTTGACCGGGCGCCCGGTTCCGCGTCGGGAATGGTGATATCCCAGCGGGGCTTCATCCCCGGATCCCAACCCTGAAGGAACATGCTGGTGTAGGTTCCCTGGCAGGTAAGCAGCACCGGCTTGCCCCGGACATAGCCGCCGGCGATAAAGTACCGGTAGCGGTGGGAAAGAGTCTCCCCCTCCGTATGCCGCGGCCAAGGCCAGAAACCGGAGGACTCGCCGGTAAAAGGGTCGAGCCGTTCAAGACGGCGGCCGTTCAGGCTGAAGGGGGCTTCGTGGTTGATGTTGTTAACAAACCAGATCTCGTCCGCTCCGTCCCCGTCAAGGTCAAAGGACATAAAGGGGGTGAACCAGATCCCGGGAATAACCCCCACTCCCAGATCCTTTACCCAGAGCTTTTCCCCCGCCCGGGTATAGAGGGCCATCTTCAGGGTATCCTGGGGCCAGTTAAAGGCCTCTTCCCAGGGATCAAGATTGGGGTGGGATGAATAGACAAAAAGCAGCCCTTCGCCTTTTGCCCCCAGGGCTACCGGCACCGAACGGGCCTGGCCCAGCTTTATACCCAGATCGTATTCAGCAATACACGTAATATCCATACTTAATCTCCCTAATCGGCATCTTGCTTGCACTAAAACGCCCGGTAAAGCCGCTGCTTACCGGGCTGCCGGGAAATTGAACCGCGAAGCGCAACAGGCTCCTAGCGGTTAGCCCTAAGCTGCTCCTCGAACTCCCTGGTTACCCGGACGCCGCCAGCATCAAGCCATTGACGCTGGGCCGCCTGGTACTCTGCCTTATTAATGGTTCCCATAATATACTTGTTGATCGCGTCACAGCGGATGGGGTCAAGGTCGGACACGCCGATCATTACCGCGGTGGGCGACACGAAGGGGATGGTGGGATCCATCACGCAGGTATCCGCATATTTAAGCCGCTCGTCGGACATAGCCTCAATGGCGGGAATCCGTTTAAAGGGAATCGGATTCATTACGATTCCCTGGAAACAATTTACCTGTCCATATTGATTGGCGGTAGCGGCATATTTGGCGTTCTGCTGATCGTTCTGAACGGCGTAACCGTCCACTATGGTATAATGCTCTCCTTCAAGACCAATACCGATAACCGTCTGCCATTCGGGGTTACCCAGGCCGTCAATAAAGCTGAGGCAATGGCGGAGCAGGGTTTCATCTTTCACAGCGGTTTTACTGATAGCTATTGAAGCATTAAACCCGGTAGTCCCGAAGGTGATACTGTTTATCCGCATGGCGTACCACAACCGGGCATTCGGGTTTTTTATATAGAGATCGTTGAAGCGATTCTGTATATCATCAGTATATTCAAAGACAAGCCCCGCCTCTTCTGTATTGAGGATCTTCTTGGCATCTTCGCCTGTTATCTCGATAAAGTTCCGGTTGACCAATCCGTCGGCATACCAATTTCGCCATTGTTCCACAGCCCTAGTGTACTCATCGGTCAACCAGGCATGGGTAAATTGCCCGGCTTTATTGTAGCCGTAATTTTGAGGGGCCCCAAGAAACATTGCAAGAAAATTGACCCCATAAGAAACCGCGGGATTAGTCCCGGCACAGCCCATTACAATACCATAGCGGGTTTCCGGGCGTGCGGCGAAACCCCGGACCATCCGATCGATTTCCTCAAAAGTCTCGGGTTGGTCTCTAAAACCCAGATCTTCCGCCCAATCTTGGCGGTATATCACCCCCTGGCGAACCAGATCCCGGCCCCGGGGAATCCCCATGATATTCCCGTTCCGCTTTACATTGTTGTACCGGGCGTCCCCGATCTTTACCAGGTTGGGATAATCTTTGATGTAGTCGTTGAGGGCCCAGAAAAGGCCGTCGTCCACCGCGTTAAGGTAAGGAGAAGACTTCAGATCATTGGGAATCGCCATGTGGGTTAAAGTATCCGAAGCCAGCATGGTATTAAACTTGTCTCCGTAAGCGCCGGTAGGGATCCAGGTAATATCAATTCTATACCCGGTGATTTCCTGCATTTTGGCGGTAAGCGCCTGAGTTTCCGGCACTTCCGCAGAGTAGTACATGCTGGTTAAGGTAAGTACCGGATTAGACCCCGCCGTCTGTCCGGCGCTTCCCCCGGATTGCTGCCTGTTACCTCCGGCGAAAAGGGGAAAAACCAAAGCAACAAGAAACAGAACCGCTAACATTTTCTTTTTCATACCGCAACCTCCTGAAAATTGGCAAAATATCCATCCAGTAGAGACTGTTCCAAAACTTCAGTTTTTGGAATAGCCTCTTACCCCTGGAGAAAATTGCCTTTACCTAATTCTTTATACGGCAAGGAATTGGCAATTTTCTCCAAGAGCTTGTCCCATCGGAAACGAAGTTTCCGCGCCTACCGGATTCCGGAACAAGACTCTATATTTAGAGTTGCTCTGACTATACATCCTCTCTATTTTTAGAGTCAAGCGCCATGGAACCGGAAACCGCTCAAATCCTGGACAATCTCCGCAAGATACGTATCCAGCAAAAGATTTCCGTCCTTACTCTGGCAAATACAGCGGGTATTTCCCACAGCCACCTGTTCTACATCGAAAAGAAGAGCGTTGTCCCCTCCATTGATGTAGTGGTTAAGCTTGCCAAGGCTCTGCGTATTCCCCTGAAAAATTTGGCCGACGCTTCGAGCCCCTAAGACAAACAGCGCTGCAGCCTCCTTGGGATCTTTGATCCCTATGAACCGATAAAACCGAAGATCGGGGTTTCCGGCGTAAAAATTCGCGCGGTTAGTGAGGTTGGCGGCTGTCCTTTTACCCATACTCTTAGCCTAATCAGCCTGCTGCTTAGCGTCTGTCCATAATGCAGACACATTATGGACAGGCTTCCTTAAAAAACGCATTTGCGTATGCAAATGCAAGGTCTGCCCGCAAAGCCGGTTGCTTTGCGGGCAGACTTTACTTAGTCTTTACGGTTCTGATGCTCCCGTCTTCCCCGGCGAAGGGGAGGGAGCTGACATCTTTGGGGAGAAAGGCGGTGTAGGGCGAACCGTAACCGGTTTTGTCGCTGGTAAAAAGCACGTAGCTCCCGTCGGGGGACAGGCGGGGGTGTACGTGGTTTACCTGGATGTGCATGGAACAGCGGTGTTCGCAGAGAATCCGGGGAGGATCGTAGCCTTTGCCGTTCCAGCGCCACAGCTGTATGCTGCCCCCTACCGCGCCGTCGCCTACCGCCAAAAGCTGATCGTTGGAATGGACGTGGGTTGTATGCTGGGGGAATTCCCCCTCCACGATGCCGGAGCCGTCAAATTTCACGCTGCCCAGAAAATTCTTTCCCTGGTAGAAGCCGTGATACCCCACCCGTTCGCCGTCGGCGTACCAGTATTCGTGACCTATCCGTTCGCCTTCTCCCCGCCGTTCCCGCAGGGGCCATACTTTGCCGGAATCGGTATCCATGGCCCAGATCCGGTGATCCACCAGCTCCCAGGGGCCTTCGTGGCAAAAGGTAAGGTGCGTGGGGTGGGCCGAAGATGTGTTCAGGTGCCCCATCCACACTTTCCCGCTATGGATTACATCGGCCTTGCCGCTGCCGTCCGCCGGAACCCGGACAATCTGGCAGAAGGGGCGGAGTTCCCAGGTCTCCCGGAAGCCCACATAACCGTGCATCATGTCGATGTTGGGTATCCTGTCCGAAAGATCCTCGCTCATGCAAAAAATTACATATTTCCCGTCCGCGGTGGCGTTAACCATGCCGATATTCTGTTTCTCCGGAATGGTATACAGCGGCCGGGTTTCCAGGGTTTCAAGATTCAGCGCCCAGAGCTTCCGGCCGTACCAGTAGGAAACCTCGTTGGTAACCTGGTTGACGCAGGCGTGATCAAAATCAGTCCCTTCCCGGCTGTCGTGCCCGGTAAGCTGGGTAATTTCGCCGTTTTCCAGATCCACCCCGAAAAGATTCGTGCAATTTTCCCGGTCGCCGCCCATCAGGACTTTCTTTCCCCCCTGGTACCAGCCGGGATTGGTAAAGTACAGGTGATGACAGTGGCCCTTGTAATGACTCAGGCGGGTCACTTCGACGCCGCTTAGGGGATCAGTTTCCCTGGTCCATTCAATTCCCCATTTAGAACCCTTCTCCATTTCGTTTCCTCCTGCACGGAATTTTCAGATTCCGCTAATGATAATATCTTCCAGAAGCCCGGCGGGAACAGGCGTGCCGTAGCGGTTGGCCATGCTCTCCCATACCACGATATCGAGCCGGTTCTCCCCGGGTTTAACCGGAATATCCAGGGCAAAGGGTTTCCACAGGGCCAAGCCCGCGTTAACGCCGTTCACCCGCAGCTCCGCCAGATCCCCCAGGTTCCCCATTTCCAGCCGGGCATGATCTTCCGGCCCGGCCCAGTCGAAGGACAATCGGTATTTCAGCTTCCCGTCTTCCGCCGGGGGAAGGGGAGGGCGGGGAATACGGACACGGGAAGCCGGCGCCAGAACCAGAACGCGGGACTCGCGCCGTCCCAGGAGTACCGGTACCAGAAGGAGGCCCTTCTCCCGGAGGCAGGCGGCCTTTTGGCAGGTTCCCTCCCAGGGATCCCAGATTTCCGGTATCCCCTCCAGGGCCAGGGAGAGGGTCGCCCCTATAGCTTCCTCCCCCTCGTTAACCAGAAAAACGATATGCCGCCCTTCCAGAACCACATGGGTCATCCGGAGTTCCGGCCGGGGGGAGAGAACCCTGACAGCCGGCTGTATCTTTTCCCCCACCAGGGCGGGAATGTCCCGGAGTTCCGCGCCGCCAAGCCGGAGCAGCGAACCGCCCGCCTCCTCCAGCGGGGCCAGGGCGGCCAGAACCTGGGGATCCAAAAGGCCCTCGTCCTCCGCCAGAACTACCCGGTATCCCTGCTTTCCCAGCCGGAGAAGGCCGTCTTCAAAACGGGCCTTGAAGAGCGCGCGGCGGTTCAGGTAGTTGAATTCGATCTGGTTTTCAAAAAGAGGCCGGACAATCCGCCAGGGGAGGTGTTCGTCCCCGGAGAGAACCGCCAGCTCCGTCTGATTCACCCCGGTCATGAGGTAGCTCATCCGTTTGATGTAGGCGGCGATTCTCCCGTACCAGGGCCACCAGATGTTGCCGGGCCCCACATCGGGAGGCCGCTCCCCGTACTGGAGGGGGGTTCTTAGGGAGTAATAGAAAGCGTGGGGCACGATAAGGTTGCAGCCCCGGACAAAGAGGTAGTCCAGGTACCACTTCATGTCCCCCAGGGTAAAATCCCAGGGCCTGTCCGCCTGACCGCAGCAGCCAAAAACCTCGTTCAGGTTCCGGCTCTTGCCGGCGTGCCGGGCGGCGTCGGAAGCGCATTTCGCCGCGGCGGAATGAACCGTGCCCAGGGCCTTATCGCCCTCCGGGGCGACCCAGCGCCACACAATATCCTGCCCGGGGATGTGAAAGAGATCCAGCAGGCCGATATCTTCGCTGCTTTCAGGATGGCCGGTAAGGGCTATCCCGCGGCTTTCACACCAGCGGCTGATGGGGCGGTAAAAAACCCGGTTCATCCGCTGATAGACAAGCTGCTCGTAGCGGCGGCGGATTTGGCCGCCCCGCTCCCCCGCTTCCAGAAACAGGGCGGGAAGTTCCGCCAGGGAAAGCCCCTCGGCAAGGCACTCCGCCGCGAATCCGGGAGTCCAGGGGAAAAAGCGGTGGGCGCGTTTCCCCCGGCCCATGATATTCGGCTCATCGGTAAAGAAGGCGGTAACCGTGGAACCGAAAAACGGGCCCAGCTCCTCGAAGTAGCGCTCATGGGTAAGCCGGATAAAGCAGTTTACCGCCTCCTCGTTGAGAAGATCCGCGGAGGGAGGAGCCCCGGCCTCCCCGTCGTCCTGGCCGGGATGAATACCCCGGATGGTTCCCCGGGTAAAGGACTGAATAAGGGCGTAAAGGGCCTGCCCTGTTTCCGCTTCCCCGGGCCCGGAAATGATCCGGGCCGAGGGCAGATCAAAGTTTCCCTCCCCGGCTTCCCGGGCGGCAACCAGGGCGACAAGCTCATCCCCCTCCTCCAGGGGAACGGCGCTTTGGCCGGACTTCGGGGCGGGGCCCAGTTTGAGCATCCTGAGCCCCCGGGAAGCGTAAGCGGGGTTGACCCTGACCACCTGGCCGTTGGCGGAACCGGAGGGATACATTCCCTCATCGTAGAGGATAACCTTCATGCCCAGCCTCCGGGCCTCTTCCAGGGCCCGGCGAACCAGTTCAAAGTAGGTTTCCGACAGATAGGGGATCTCTCGGGGGATACCCAGCCGGGGGTGGAGGACAAAGCCGTCCACCCCTTTCTCCTTAAAATCCCGTATCTGGCGGACAATCTCGTCCCCGTC
>JAIRRU010000108.1 GCA_031255815.1 Treponema sp.
GAATAAATTTAAGGTAGCTTTCCCAAAAGCTGAAGTTTTGGGAAAGCCTCAATTCTTTGTGCAATCCGCTATCTCGTTATTGTCAGGATACTGGTACCTTGTTTAGGCTAAAAGTACGGATAAAAGGATAGCCACGAACCACACTAACCGCACGAACTTTTACGCCGAAAACCCCGATTTTCATCTAAATTGCCTTGAGTCCGAGGGGTTTTTAACCCGCTTTAGTGTGGTTCGTGCCGTTCGTGGCTCAATTTTTTGGCAGCCCGGTAAAGCCGGTGAGCTTATCAGACACTTTAGTGCAAACGGTGCTGTTCCAAAACTTCAGTTTTTGGAACAAGCTCCCCGGCTATGCTGAAAAATCAGGCGGAATGAGGCTCCCAAACCAAAATTTCGCAAAGCCCGCGGATAATCAGGCCAATTTTCCGGGAATGATCCCGAAGATCAAGGCGCGGCAGGCCTTGCCGGCGCGGTTCGCGGTAAAGGGCATCCCTCCGCGTTTATCCTGCCCCCGGGCCGTTTATCCCGGTTTTCCCGTCCGGCTGTTTTCCCGGCTGGAAAGATAGCGAAAACAGGGGGCGTTTCCCAAAAGCTGAAGTTCCGGGAAGGCCTCAGGGCGCTGGTTTTAGCTGGTTGCGGTTTTTTGCGCTAAAAAGCCCGTTTTGATGCGTGTTTCGCCCTGCCCTCGCGTATGGCGCGTAACACGGGTTAATAAGCCAATATTAGCCCCGCGGAATCCCAATCGCTTTGCGTAAATCTAAAATGTTCCCCTATCTCGTTCCGTGTTTTACCCTGGGAGCGCCATAAGGCAAGCTGCGCGACCGTGCTCTGGTTTTCACCGGAGGGATGCTCGTCCATGTATCTGTTGATTTTTGCCGCCATAGCCTGCAGTTCGGCGGGCATGGCGTCGCTTGAAAAGCTTTCCTCCGAAGAGGGGTTCGAGCGTTCCAGGTTAGCGCAGAACGCTATAAAACTAACTTCCACATCTTCCCGGGCCGGCAGTATGATAAATTCCCGGGATCCGTCGGAATAATACTGCCCCCCTCTAAGATAAATTCTGGTTGCGAGCATATTCTGCCCGGCGCCGGAATTTATCAAGTAAATCCCCCGGTTGATAAAAGTATCAAGCCAGATCTCCGCGGATGTAGTGTTCCGCAAATACCCGTTAATCACCATGCCGGAACTCCCGCCGTTTCCCCTGGCAGTCAAGGCGGCCTGGCCGTTTTTAAGAATATCGTTCAGTTCCTGTAAAGGTTTGTCTGCCTGGGGAAAAAGACTGCCGGCAGCGCAAAGAACCAGAATAACTAAAAATACCCTGCGCATGGCCAAGCCCTCCTCTGTGTGAGTGTCCGGTTCATTCGTAGCGAAGGGTTTGATACCCAAGAGCCCGCTCGCGGGGGAGCTTTAGGGCGTTCTTGGAGTATTAAACCCTGAGTCTAACCGCCACGGGAGAACGCCCTGCATTTTGCTGTTTTCCAGCGGTTTGTTACACTTCATGCATAAAACTTCCATCATGGTTTCATGGTTTTTTTCAACGAAAAAAGCCATGAAAACCTACAAGTGCAACAGGCTCCTGGCTTGCTGTTCAGAAACCGGAGTCTCTGAACAACTCTCTTATGAAAGGGACGGGCGGATAACCCGTCCCGAAAGGCGAAGCTCTGTCCGCAAAGCAGGCGGCAGGCTCAAATATACGGCATAACCCGGTTACCCGCCAGGAGCGAATCAAGATCGGCCAGAACCCGGTCGGTGTAAATGGAATGGGTGTAGAAGGGCGCGGCGCCGTTAAAACTTGTCAGTACCCGCCGGGATCCGGTGGCGTAGAACGAGATTTTGTCGGAGGGCGTCCCGCTCCGGTAATGGTAGCGGATTTCCAGGAAGGGCTCCGCTCCCGCGGGAACGCTTTCGCTGGTGTACTCGTCGTATGAGGCGTAAAGCAGAGTCTGGTAATAGGTGCGGAAGTAAGACGTATCCAGCTCTTTACCGTCGGCGCTTACCTTCAGCTCGTCCTCCTCGCCGGAAAGGGAAAAAGTAACAGTCCGTTGCGGGGTAGCCACCTCCACCCTGGCCACCGAATCAATAAAGGGAAGGATGATCATGCGGTTCATAAGGTCGAACCAGCCAAGCTCAAGCCAGGGGAGTTTGGACGCGGCGGCCTCGTATACCAGATCGCTCCCCCCCCGCCGGATGTAAACGTTTCCGGCCTCGTCGGGCTTCGAGACGAAAAGGCTGAAGCCGCCCAGACCCTGGCCCAGGGTTCCGCTTACCGCGGCGCTCGAGTAGGGTCTGTCCAGGCCGTACTGGGCCAGTTCGCCTTCTCCGGCAACGGCCACCACCCGGTCGGCGATAAGGCCGAAAATGGGGCTCAGGGCGTTCCAGCCCTTGTCCATGTTGAGCCCCACGTCCACGGCGCCGAAAGAAATCCGGAGGGGGTTGGTGATCACCCGCCTGGTTTCCGCCTCCTCGTCGCTTTTATACACCACCGCATCCTGCCCGTTACGGACGGAGCCGCCCAGAACGATCCGTTCAAATTCGGGCATCCCCCCCTCCGGCTGATCCCCGGCGGGGCTTATTTCCGTGTCAAAAAAATCGACAACCTTTTTCAGGTAGTTGTCCGTATCCGACGAATTGGCCAGGTATACCGCGGGGCTCCCCTCCTTGCGCACGTAGGTGCTGTACCCGTCGGGGGCCGTATTCCCCACGTAGATAATCACCTGGGCGCCCTTGACCGGCTGTACCCTTACCTCCGCCAGAGGGGTGTCAAGGCCGAAACGGCCAAGGTTTTCCGAGTCCTCCGTTACTGTTTCCCGGGAGTAGAGCGCCTGGGAAGCGCTGATTATCCGGGAAACGGGGTAGTTGTCGGAGACATACTCGTGGTAACCCTCCAACACCGGGGGATCTCCGGCGGTAACGGTGAATTCCCCCCCCGCGTTTTTTATCGTTACCGAAGCGACGCCCCCGTACTCCTCGCCTGAAAGATCGGCAACGTATTCGGCGGGGGGCAGGGAAGAACTGAAGGAGGGCTTCGGTTCCTCCCTGCTGAGGATCTTAAAGGCTATGCCCAGCGAAACAAGGAGAAGGGCCATAACGCCGGCAAAAATCAGCTTTTTTGTCATACGGCGCTCCTACTTATGACGGCGGCGGAGCCAGACGACAATGCCGGCCACGAGTACCGCTAAGGGCAGCAAACCCACGAAGATCAGGGTGAATAACATTACCTGCTCTCCGGTAACCCTCAGTTCGGTGAAACCCAGGGTCTTGTCCTGGACATACACCTGATCATCCCGCTTGGCAAGCTGGCCCAGAAGATCCAGGAAGTAGGCCGAATTGGCAAGGTTGGGGTTTCCCAGCATGGTGGGAACCAGGGCCAGGGTGGAGCCGCAGACCAGCACATGGCCGGACAGCGCTTCGCTCTGGGGGTTGGTGCGGTAAAAATCGCTCAGGGCCAGGATAGGAACGCCGCCGGAAAGGGAAGATTCGGGCGTCCAGTCTGGCGGGGCATCCAGGGGCCGGACGCCGGAAGTTCCGGAAGTATTGATAAGCGTCGAGGCGGTACGCCAGCCCCGCGCTTCCCAGAGAACCTTGAGAGGCCGGGCCTGGGGGATAACGGGATAGAGATCCTTCACAGAGACGTTCTTCGCGTATTTTTCCTCCGCGAAATCCGCGAGGGCCACATAGGGGTTCGACATGAGGATGCGGGAGCTGGATGTCTCGTAGACCAGGCCCGATTCCACCGCGATGCCCCATTCGGCAAGGAAATCGGTAAGATTCGGCAGGCTGGGCTGATCGATATCGGTAAGGTAGAAAAGCGTGCGATCGCGCCCTTCCCCCAGGAAGGCGTCGAGTTTCTGCAGTTCCGCGATGTCAAGGTCACGGGAGGGCCGGGCCAGGATGAGCAGGCTGGCCTCCGGGGGGATGTCCTCGGTTATGAGGTTCAGATCCACCGTTTCCCAGGCGTTCAACTGGAGCAGTTCCACAAAGGCGCTTACATCCGCCCCGTCGTGCCCCTCGATGACGGCGGCCAGAAATTTTTTGTCGCTGGTAACGTTAAGCAGGGCCGAGGTCATGGCCTGCTCGGCCTTGGAGGAAGCCACGTAACTTCCGTAGTAGGAACTGCGGATATTGAACAGATCCGACGAGGTCAGCTTCCGGACATTCCCGCCGGAACTAATCAGAATGTCGTTTACGTTGAATTTCTCCTCCGGGAAACGGGCGCTGAAGTCGGGGTTGCGGATCAGATCGACGTACTCAAGCTTTACCCGGGACGAAAGCTGCTCGTA
>JAIRRU010000111.1 GCA_031255815.1 Treponema sp.
CTGTCCATAATGTAGACACATTATGGACAGACTTCCTTGAAAAACGCATTTTCGCAGCCTTTAGGCGAGAAAATGCAAGGTCTGTCCGCAAAGTAACCGGCTTTGCGGACAGACACTAAATCGAGCCTGTTCCAAAACCAAGGGGTTTTGAAACAGCCTCACTTCTCTATCAAATTGTTAACCCCGTCCCAGCCGGCGGGCGGCGGGGCGGCGGTATAAGCGCGGCACAAGTCCGTATAGAACCGGGCCACGCCGTCATCCTTATTGCGGGCCGCGAGGGAACTAAAGATCTCCCCCGCCTTCCCGAACTCCCGTTTTTCGTAAAGCCCAAGGGCCTCTTCCCACAAGGCGGGGGCGTCCCCGGTTCCGTTTCCCGAGGGCAGGATCTCGTAGATCCTTACCGGGGCGCTTATCCCCACCACCCGCACCCGGCCAAGGCTGCGGCAGCTAAATTCGCCGCCAAGCTCCTGCCGGGTGTACTCGCTTATCAGGATGCCCCTCGTGCGGTACTGCTTGTTCACCCCTTCCAGGCGGGCGGCAAGGTTCACCGCGTTCCCCATGATGGTGTAGTTCATCTTTCTGGAGGTGCCCATATTGCCCACCACCATTTCCCCGGTGTTTATCCCTATCCGGGTATAGAGGGGGACGGGGGTCTCCCTGTCGATCCTGATCCCCTTGCCCTTCAGGGCCTCGAGCAGCTCCGCAGTGATATAACCCTGTTCCACCAGCTCCCGGTTTAACTCCGTTTCCATGTTTTTCATCTGCACGGCGCTGCGGCAGGCCAGCACGGCGTGATCCTCCCGGTACACCGGCGCGCCGAAGAAGGCGACAATGGCGTCCCCCTCGTACTTGTCGATAGTCCCCCCGTTTTCCATGATGATATCGCTCATCCGCGTAAGGTAAAGGTTAAGGAGATGCACCACCTGTTCCGGGTCAAGCTGTTCGGAAACAGTCGAAAAACCCTGAATATCGGTAAAGACGGCGCTCATCCGCCGTTTGCTCCCCCCCAGTTGCAGCAGCGCGGGATTGGCGACCAGTTCCTCCACGACTTCCCGGGAAACATAGGCGGAAAGAACCTTGCTGATAAACTGTTTTTCCTTTTCCGAACTTACATATGAGATCAGCTCCCGGCTAATAAGCGCCGCAAGGCCGGACAGAACCGGCCCCAGGGGGCCGATAAAGACACCGCTGTAACAGAAAATGAGGAAACAGAGCAGGCCGAAAAAGACCACCCCTCCCGCCCCCAGCGCGCTGCGGGCCGCGGGTTTCAGGCCGCCCAGGCTTAGCATAAGGAGGAGCGAAAGCACGAAACAAAAGACCGCGCTCCACAGGGGGGAAGAAGGGGTGATAAAAGATCCGCCAAGGATCGTATCCAGCACTACCGCGTGGGTGCCGACATTGACATACTCCCCGTAGAAAGGGTTTACCCCGATATCGGTAGTCCCCGTATCGACCCGGCCGACAAAGCAGAACTTCCCCTCAAGGGCTTCCCGCAGGCTGGTACGGACGGCCCGGCACTGCTCCGACACCGTATCCAGGTAGCCCGCCACCAGGGCGATATACTCCGCCTCTTTCCGGATAAGCTCCGCGTCCTCCGGGTATTCCCGCCCCAGTTCCTCCGCAAGGGGCCGCAGCTTTCCGCCTATATCCAGGGCCAGGAAGGATTCGGCAAGGCTCTGAGCTTCAGAGCGGAGATGAAGATAGGCGGCAAAGGCTTCGTCGGATTTTTCCGCCAGAGCCAGGGCCCGGGCCTCGCGGGATTCATTCAGGAAAACATTGGCCCGGTAAACGGCGCCGGGCGCCGGGGAAAGGCTTTCGTCAAAGCGGGCAAAAAAGGAAAGTTCCGTGTTTTCCAGCGCCCCAAGGTACTGTTCCATTTGGGATTCAAGCTCGTCCAGGTAGGAAAATTGCGCAAAGGAAATGTGGGTAAAACTATCGTGGTAATCGGTTTTCGGCCAGTTCAGCATCATCCGGCCTCCGGCGTCCAGGGGAATGACGATGTCGCGGGCCGGGGGAACCGCGCCGGAACCGGGAATCCGGGCGTCTTTAAGGATGAGCCGGCGTTTTTCAAGGCGGATTGAGGGATGGCCCAGATACTCCATCAGGGGGGCAAAGGCAAGCTGGAGGTACCAGTGATCGTAAACCTTCTGCGCCAGAAAGATCCGCCGCCTTACCCCGTCATTATCCACATTCACGTTGGTAAAACCCGCGCCCCGGACAGTCCGGGAAAAGGAGGGGAGCGGCGGAAGCACGTCTGCAAAGGAACCCCCCTCCGCGCCGGGAGCGGCGTCCACGGGGTAGGAGAACCTTTCCTCCGCCAGGGGCCGGCGCTCGGCCTGCTCCTCCTTCAGGGCTTCCCTTTGCAGGTTCAGCGTTGCCCAGGTACGGCCGTAGAGGGCGGAAGCCTGGGCAAGGTATTCATCGTTGTCCCGGGCTATGGCCTGGGCCTTCCGGAAGAGATCCGCCCCCTGATCCCGGATATGGGCCAGAAGCTCCCCCTCGTAGCGTTCCGCCTCTCCCCGGCCGATCCTGCCGGAACGGAGGGCCCCGAACAGATCGGAAACATTGGCGTTTACATCGCTAAAGGTTTTTTCAAAATCCGCGGGAAAGTCCCGGTTAAGGTAAACCGAATCGACCCCCGCCGGCCCCTTGTCGATAAACTCAATATCCAGTATAACCGCCGCCGTTCCGTATTCCTTTAGCCGGAGGAAACCGTCCGCGATTACCGAGCGGGGCCAGGGGTAGACCCCGTTATAGGCGATGGCCTTATCGTCCACATCAAGAAAAACTACGTTGTCCAGGTGTTTCCCTTCGGGCCGGCTCCGGAGAAAAAAATCGTAAATCCGTTCTTCCAGCGGCCCCAGCATGCCCGCCGCGTAAAGCAGGGCGAAAAAAACCGCCCCGCCCAGACCGGGTAAAACGTTTTTCAGGAGGGACATAGGGAGCCGCATAATTTTACTATACAGAGATACGGAAGGATCGATCAAGCAAGCTTGGAACAGCCTCTCTTAAAAAACTTATTCGCCTTTGTGCGCCTTCGCGGTTAAAATTCCTGTTCCCGCTGTTACTCTTATCCTGGGTTTTAGTTTAATCAACATACGGCAGGCCCCGTTCGGGCGCCTCGCGGCAAAGGTAAATGTTAAACCGCCAAAAAACAAATTTCACTTGAAAAATTTCCCGGGATATGTATAAGCTTAAAAGTATATCTTTGCCGGGATTGGCTAAACGTAAAGAGGAAAACATGGAAATCCAATTGCAGGAACTCATCGACAAGATAAAGCGAGACGGTATAGAATCCGCGTCGGAGGCGGCCTCCCGGCTTAAAGCCCAGGCTGAGGCCGAGGCGAAACGGATCGTGGAAGCGGCGAACCGGGAAGCGGAAAATATTGCCGCCAAGGCTAAAACCGACTCCGAACGCTTTGAAAAAGCCGGAATCGCTACGCTGGAACAGGCTTCCCGGAACCTGGTACTGGCTTTTAAGGCCGAAATTCAGGCTATTTTGGATAAAATTACCGCCCGGGAAAGCGCCGAAGCTTACAGCGACGATACCCTCAAGGCGATCCTGCCGGATCTGGTAAAGAACTGGGCGGGCAAGGGGGATTCGCTGGATCTTATACTCAGCGAGGGCCAGCTTGCCAGGCTGGACTCCTTCTTCCGGGAAAAACTTGCCGCGGAACTCAAAGAGGGGCTGGAACTCAAGCCTAACCGGAGTCTTAACGCGGGCTTCCGGATCGCCAATAGAGACGGATCGGCTTACTACGATTTCTCCGCCGAATCGGTGGCGGAACTTCTTTCGGCCTACCTCAACCCCCGGCTTGCGGAAATTCTGAAAAACCGGACAAAGGAAATATAAACAGTGGGCTCCTATTATTACCTGGTAGCCCAGCTTCCCAGCCTGGTGTACGGCGAGCGCCCTCCCATGAGTTCCGCCGTTTTCCGGAATCTGGCCGGAAGCCTTCTGGGCAAAGCCGACGCGGCCCTGCTGGACCAGGTCTCCCTGGATCCGGCGCCCCGGGGGAAAGGGGCGGCAGGCCCCGCGGAAGCTCCCGCCTACGCGGAAAGCGCCCCCCCCTCGGGCTGCGCCTTTATCGACCGCTGGCGGGAGTGGGAGCGGACCCTGCGGCTCAACCTTGCCCGGGCCCGGGCCCAGCGGATGAAGCGGGAAGCGGCCCAGGCGGAGCCTCCCGGCCATCCCGCGGAGGCGGTAAGGGCGGCCCTGGGCGCCGCGGCGGTGGAAGAATCCCCCCTGGAGGCGGAGCTTTTCCTGGACAGGGCCCGGTGGAACGCCATAGAGGAACTCCAGGGGACAAGCTATTTCAGCCGGAATACCGTTTACGCGTACCTTCTTAAACTGCTCCTCCTGGAACGGCATAGCCTGTTCGATACGGACGCAGGTTTCGCGGAATATAAATCACTATACGCTTCCATCCTGGAACGCGCGCAG
>JAIRRU010000148.1 GCA_031255815.1 Treponema sp.
TTGAGCAGGCCCGGACAGAGCTGGACGGCCTGGTAGGAGCCGTATTCCAGATGCTGGATCAGATCGTCATCAACAGGAATGTTCAGAAACTTACCTTTGTCCGGGACAAACCCGATCCCAAGGGAAAAAGTACAAAATTCCTCCCGTCACCCCTACCGTTGAGGAAAGCCGGGAATTAGCCCAGATCATGAGCGAAGTTACCGCCTACCGGGATGAAATGAACGCCAAATTCCTCCTGGGTACCGAAAGCCTTTCCAATTGGGACAACTATGTAAATACCATAAGGCGGATGGGAATAGACCGGGCAATCGCCATACAAAACGCCGCCCTGGCCCGTTACAACGCGCGCTGATCCGCCTGCCCCGCCTTCACGACAAAGTAGGGGGCGGGGTACTCGGGGTGCCCGATCCCCGGAAAAATAACCGCGGAGCCGTTCCGGTCTATGGCGGAAAGGTAGGCTATGACATCGTAGCCCTGCGCGAAATACGGCGCCGGAACGGCCGCTTCATACTCTTCGCCGTTCCCGCGCATGGGGACGCGCTTATACTCGCCTTCAGTATGATCGGTGTGGCGGTAATTCAAAAAGAGCCCCTTCAGATCTTCCGCGGCTTCCACCCGGGCCTTTACCAGCAGATCCCGGCTTCCGTTCCAGCTTTCAGGCAGCCCCGCGCTTATCTTAAGGCGGCTGGGTTCGGCCAAATGGTAATAAGCGCCGGAAAGGTTCTGTTTATACCGCTCCGGTTCTTCCCCGGCTTCCCTTAAGAGAGCTTCCAGGCTCCCGATGTCTTTATCCACTTCCATTACCAGGCGGTAGCGCCAGTTTTTGTTTCTGGCCATACCTGTTCCCGCGTTAAACTGGAGGTCTTCGCAGTAGTACCTGTCCCCCAGGGAGGAAAGCTCCCGCCATTTTAAGCCCCCGTTCAGCATAGCTTTGTAGGCCTCGGCAAGGCGGCTGATGTCTCTGTTCTTTTGATAGAGATACAAAAACCAGGCCGCCGCCGACTTCCAGGTATGAAAATCGGCGATAAGGGCGATCATGGAAAAATCGACCCACATTGCCAGCTTTTCGCCTTCCGAATTCTCCGTGCAGCCGGCTTTTTCCAAACACGAGCGGATCTCCCCCGCGATGCGGTGCAGCCAATCCCGCGTTTGAAGGGGGCTGTACTTGGGCTTCAGCGCGCCGGCCTCCAGGTCGTCCGCGTAATCAGCTATGCTGTAAAAAAGCTCCTCGTCGCTGGGAAGGGCGGTCGCGTAGTTAACTTTACTGTGCCGGTTGTCAAGGCAGTTGTTTTCGGTAAAGAGACCCGTCCCGGGGTACAGTTCCGGCCAGTAATGCAGGGAGGGATGTACCGGAAAATGAATAGCCGTAATAAGGGGCAGAACCTTGCTGGCGCTTTCGCAGGCTTTCAGGATTTCTTCCCCCGCCGCGCCGAAGCGGGAATTGAACTCCCGCAGGATAAGATCCCGGCCGGCGCCGCTGCGGTACCCGTAGCGGCCGAACACAAGGTAGTAAGCCCAGTAACGTTCATCCTCCCATTGGTAGGTTCTTAGGGAGGCGTCTTTATGGATATGCCAGGGATCGGCGGCGTACTTTTCCATGCCCCCTTTCAGGGAAAGGGGCGAATTGATCTCGAAGCCGCTCCCGCCCCCCATGCGCATGCTTTTTGAAAAACGGGAACAGTAATCGGGATCGGCCCATAAAAACAAATTGATGCTGCCGTAATTCCAGAGCCGGTAGATCATATCGTACCAGTGCGGTTTCTTGAGCAGATCGCCGTAGCTGTAGCGCCTGCTGGCGTTCATGTTCTTTAAATTTTTCATCTCCTCGGTTCGCAATTTGCTGATATGATAGGGCAACGCGGCGTGTTCGCACCAGTATTTTGTGGGGATGGAAACGTCCAGCCCGCTGGACAGGGCGTGGGCGACCATGCCGTCGGTAACGCCCTTTGCCCGCAGATCCAGTTTTACCGGACGGCCCGCCAGGGCTATGGCGTCCGTCATGGCGTTCCAAAAAGCAGCGTGGGTATCGGTTACGCCGTCGCCCGATCCCCTTATCCCCGCTTCATGATTCACCCGTAACTGCACGGCCCCAATGTCCGGACACTGTTCCAGGATCAGGCGCATGCCCGCCGCGCAGTACTCCGTAAAAGAATCGTCGTCTTCGGGCAGATTTTCAACCAGCGCTTCCTGGTTTTCGGTCCAGGGTTTCTGCTGCCAGGAAGAAAAAGAGAAAAGAACGCCGTTTTCTACGCATTTACGGGCAATTTCCTTGAGCATACCCAGGTTCCTGCCCCGTTTTTCGGCGCTCAGATTCTTTACCCGCACCCGCTCGAAACCGGGAACTTCAACAAAGAAGGGATACGGGGGGGTTAAATAGGGCGTGTCGAAACCGGTAATCAGGGTAAAACGGTTAAAGCGGTTGCGGGCCAGGTTTTTAAGGAAGTAGTCCCAAAAGGCCGCGGAAAAAAACCATTCCTCGTCGAGATGGTTCATGATGTAACGATCCACGCCCCGCACCCGGTTTTCAGGGTGTTCTTCCAGGTGAATTTCCTGCTGAAGGGCGTCCATGCCCCCGCAGCGGATCCTGTCGGCAAGTTCATAGACGGCGTACATCAAACCGGCGGTATCCCCGCCGGACACGAGCAGCGCCTTCTTCCCCCCCTCCGTATTACAGCTGTGGATACTGAGAGACTCGGGGCCGCAGACATTGGGAAGCTGGTTCTCGGCCAGCAGGCGCTCAATAAGGGGCTCGTCGTTCCTGCCAATTACCAGGAGGGATTCGCCTTCCCCGATGCCTTCCCAAAATTTTCCGGTCGAAACATGCCAGCCCTTCGCGTTTATCTGGGCGGACAGTTCCCCCGCCGCGTTCCGCACAGGAGCCTCGGGGCAGCCCCGAAACACTAAAACAGCTTTTTTCACAACGCGCTCCTTTACCCCTTAATTTTTGAGTTTGTCAAATATGCCCCGGGCCTCCGCGAGCGCCCGGCCGATTGCCCCCGAATCGTTCCCCTCTAAAAGAAAAACCGGTATCTGCCGGAGAGGCGCGGGAAAGGAACGGAGGTTCCGGGGGCCCTGGTAAACGGCGCCGTCCCATAGATTCCGCCAGTCCCCTTTGGGAAGGTAGATATCCCGTTCTTCCGCCAGGGAGAAGACCGGGGCGGCTAAAAGCGCCGAGCCCAGCAGGTATTCATCCTCGATATTCAAAACCGCCGGATCCTTGGGATCGTAGAGGAAAAGATGGCGCAGGAGCGGTATGCCGGTACTGGAGGCGCGGCCGGCCTGTTCAAGCAGGTAGGGGCGCAGGGCTTGGTGCAGCTTGGCGTAGGCCCGGTAGATGTCCTTCACCGGTTCCGCGAAATCGTAGGGCCGCGTTACAATACCGTGGGTCTGCATATTGGAACTGAAACAGCTCATCTGGGCGCCCCGGATAAAAACCTTGTCCTCGGGATTATCATCCGGATTTTTCGCGGGCATGTATCCGGCCATATCGTAACTCATAAAGGGGATCCCCGAAAGGCCGCTGCTCAGGATACTGGTGAGTATGCTTTGCAAAAAACCGAACTCCCTCAGCTGGTCGCCGGCCCAGAGGAAGGGGTAGCGCTGCGCGCCGATGCCGCCGCCCCGCGAAAAACACATGCCCCCTTCGGGGCGGTACTGGTTGAAATACCGGTACATAAGCGCGTTATACAGGGTCGGGTACCAGAGGTGCGCGCCGGAAGAAGGGCGGCCGTCGTGAAAGCGCAGGGGGATGTGATCCGGAAACTGTTCGCAGAAATCTATTTTACAGCCGTCCGCCCCGATATCCTCAACCAGCCTTCCCCACACAAAACGCCGCCACCACTCCATGGCCTCGGGATTGGTAATGTCAACAAACTGGGATCGCTTCGGGTCGGGCGCGTCCGCGGGATTATAGGCCGCCGTTTCCGGGAGCCGGTAATTCCCGTCCGGCTCGCTCACGAGGTAAGCTGTTTTGAACCGAAGGCCGCGGGCTATCCGTTCCTGCGCTTCCCCTTCTTCCGCATAGGGAACCCGTCCGCAGGCTTCGTAGAGGAGGAACTTTTTGCCCCTGGCATGAACGGCGGCGACTATCCGCTTTAAATCGTTATAGGTCTCCGGGTTATAGGTATCCCAGCCCTCCGCGATAACCGCGTCCCAGGGAAAATCGTTCTCCTCCATTTTGCCCATCATGGCCTCGATGCCTTCCGCGGCGCTGAATTCCTTCAGGCGCAGGTGGCGGCACACCTGGATGCCGAACATCCAGGAGGCGGGCAGGGGCGCGTAGCCGGTAAGGGCCCCGTAATCCCGGAGTATGGCGGCCGGATCGTCGTTCATGAAAAGGTAGAGATCCAGGGGCCCGTCCATTTGCGTGCAAGACCAAAGCCCCTCGTTCTCCGCGCCCAGATCCAGGAGGGATCGTTCGTACCGGTTGAAAAACAGGGCGTAGCCCCGGGAGCTTAACACCAGGGGTACAGGCGCGTAACTGTTTCCCTCGGTCTGGGCCCAGCGATCCAGGGACATGATATCGAGAACCTTGCCCCGCTGGTTGGCCCGGTTGAAACGTTCCCCGCCGCCGAAGAGGGCTTCCCCGCTTTTCAAGGGGCCCTTTACCGTACAGCCCGCGCCGCCCTCCCGCAGATCGTCTATCCTGAACTCTCCGCCCGCGCTGCCGTTCTTGTTCAGGGCGGATAGAGAAAAGGGCGAAAGGGTAACGCGCAGCCGCTGCCCGGGGCTTTCGGCGCAGAGAAGGTTCCCTTCCCGGGTAACGGAAAAGGGAAGCCGCCCCTGCGGCACGGGTTCGCCCAAATCCCGGGCCAGGATCTGGGCGGCCCCCATATCGTCAAAACCCCCGCCTTCCCGGGCGCTCTGCAAACGCCAGGCGTTCTCCTGGGGCCGGGAGAGGCGCAGCGAGCAGCCTCCGTCCGTCATAAAAACCAGGGCATCCTCCGGATCCCCGGTATCAAAACCGTCCAGCCTTTCTCCCGCCTGTTTCATGCCAACACCGCCTGGAAATACAAGATGCCATGAATTCCACCGGGTATCGGCGCCTTTTGTCAAGGAGGCGGATTTCCATTGCCGGATCCCCCTAAAGGGGGGAGGAATGACTTTTCCCAACCCCCGGCGCTCTGTCAATCGTGAAAGATTCGCCGGGCAGGGTATCGAATTCGATACGGTTACCGCTAAAGTTTTCGCAGCAGCGTCCGAATGCAGACCTGACAAGGGCGGCGTGTCCCGGCCATGGGTTTTCAACCGTACAGCGCAAACCCGCGCGGGACACTATCTCGATCCGCGAAACTTCGCCCGCGGAAAGCGCGGCGCTCACCTGGAAGCCGCCGGCAGCCCAGAGCCGGGAAAATGAAGCGTCCGGGTGCGAGGCTCGCGGCCATACACGGAAGACACGGATGATCCCCTCGTGGCTCAGCAACATCATCTCCTGGATTGTGTTCGGAACGGTACTGAGGTTTTCGATGCCGTGCGGGTTTTTCGCGATAAAACCGTTCGGAAGGCCGAGGGTCAAAACGCGATCGCGCAATTCAGCCCAGATTGTATCCGGGTCATAAGCGCAGCGCGCCGCGGCCGGAAAAAAGAGGCAACTCAGGTTCCCGTCATTCCACGCTCCGGTTTTGGTGTTGCGGCCCTTGGGGTCTATGCCAAGCTCGAACATCCTCTTCTCCTGGCAGGAGCGGACAGTGATAGTGTTGCGGGCCGCTTCCAGCAATGCCCGGGGCGAATCCAGACCGATTGCGCCGGCGGGGTAGATATGCATGATGTTGGCCGGAAAGCTGACTGTCCAGCGCGATCCTTTCTCCTCGTTAACAAAGATCTTTTTGTCATGAAGCTCAACGGGCACGATGTCGCGCAGATCCGGGGAACTGCCGCGCCAGGGCGGGTAGTTTGCGCCAATTTCCGCCACGGTCGCCGTAGGGTAGTCGCTGAGGCGGTCGTGGATGTCGCGCCACTTTTTGCGGCGATCCGCGTCCAGGCAAAGGTCTTCGCTGATGCCGGGCATCGCGCCGAAGAACATTTTAAGATACCCCAGGGTGTTTGCCGGGTTTTCCGGCATTCCGGATGCCCGGACTTCGGACGTGGTCTTCTCATGCATTCCATCGGCAATGACCCGGTAACGCCCCCCTTCCAGCACAAGATCCTGCTCCCAGAAATCCGCAACCCCGCGCAGGAAGGGATAGACGCGCATCGCGTAGGCTCTGTCGCGGGTCAATGAATAACGGAGCAGCATGTTTGTCGCGCCGTGTACGGCGGGAGATTTCATATGCAGCAGCAGCGCCTCGCTGACCATACCTTTGGGCCCGAGGCCGAGGGGCAGGTAAACGCCGCCGTGATCGAGCAGGCGCCGCGCCATTTCGCGGCAGACATCCATTACCGCAAGATACGGCGCGTCGTGGGCGTCGGCCTGCTCAAAATGTCCGGAGACAAGCAGCCCGAGGTAGGCCGACTGGTGGTTGTAGTTGATTTTGTAATTTCCGTTCCAGGCCATGCGGTCAAAGGTGGATATGCCCAGAATATTCGGGGGATAGTCGGGATCGCGGCTCAGGGATCCCATCATATACTGGGACAGGTAGTAACGCTGTTCGAGCACGGGATCGTCCAGGGCGACGGAAGACACGGCCCAGTAATCGCGCCACCAGAGCAGGTGCATGCCGCGTAACTGGCGGATATCGTCCGGCGTCATACGGCAGATACGGGCGCAGGCCGACTCGTAGGGGCGCGAAACCTTGTCCCAGGATCGGAGCGCGAGGGCGAAATACAGGGGCTTGCCCGCCCGGACGGTCAGGGACGCGGGGCCGTCCGCCAAATTGATTTTATCCCCGTTGCCCTCTTCGTCACCCTGGATAAAGCGCCCCGCGAAGGCAAGCCGTGTCGGAACGTCAACCTTTTCCTCAAAACTGCGCCAGCCGCTGAGCGGGCAATGCCGCGCGCGCTTTTTCACTTGCTGCGGCCTGCCCCCGATCAGCCCGGCAAAGGTTCCGTTCAGATATTCGCCTGTTTCTTCCACGCCCGTAAAGTCGATGCCCTTGTCGCAGCCCATGCCAAGCTCGTCGGGAAACAGAAAATCTACGGAAATATCAACATCGAAGCCGGAACGGAACTCGGTAACAAGTATATTCTCCCCCGCCGCTACCCACGCGCTTATACGCACGCTGCCTTCACCCGCGCAACGGAACAGGGCCCGCGTCGTTGCGGTCAGAAAATCCTGTTCCGCGCTGTAGCCCGCGCCTTCCAGCGCGGGAAGATCGAACACAAGACGCCCCAGGGGCCTCGGGCTGCCAAGCGAAACAGCGGGATCGTGCCGCGCAACCGCATTATCATGAAAAAACTCGTAGTTTGCGTTACTCTCCATCTGCCAAAAATCGTTCGTCGTAACCCAGAACTGGGGCCAGCGCGGCGGGCCGGCAAACGCCGAAAGCATGTCGCCGTTACCGAGAATCGGGGCGTCAATTTTCGTACCCGCGAATTCCCAGATACGCCAGCGCCCCTTACCCGACACATCGACATTCCCCATGGGGACTGCCTCCGGCGCCGCGGCGAATACCGCCCGGTGGCGCGCAACGCGCTGATCCGGCGTATCCTCCTGCAGGTCTATCCGCTCTTCTTCCGGCATCATCTTACTCCTCTATCACCTTCCGCTTCGCCCAGGCGGGAAGGAGGGATTCGGGGCCCCTGAGCAGGGCCGCGCTAAAGGCGGGGATCAGGGCCCGCAAGGTTTCATCCAGCAGGGGCGTTTCGGCGGGGCCGAAAGGCGAAAGCACCCAGTCTACAATGCCCTCCCCGCTCCCCGGCGGCCCGCCTTCTCCCGGCCGCCTGCTGTCGGGCCTGCCGATGCCTATTCTGAGCCGCCAGAAATCGGCGCTTCCCAGAGAGGCCTTGAGGGATCTGAGCCCCCTGTGGCCGCCAAGACCCCCGCCAAACTTAAAAGAAACCACCCCCAGGGGCAATTCCAGCTCGTCGTGGACTACCAGAATAGACGGGGCTTTGACTTTAAAAAAGGCCGCGGCCTGAACCGCCGATTCCCCCGAAATATTCATGTAAGTTTCGGGTTTAAGAAGGTGTATCTTCCGGGAAGCCCCGGCGAGCCCGGGGGCGGCCTGAGCGTCCGGGGCATTTTGATCCGCCCCGCCATCGGCCCCCGCCGGATCTTCGGAGGGGAGGAGCCTGCCGGTCTCCACCGAGGCGTAAAGGCCCCGGTACTTTTTCTGCCAATTGAGGGAGGAACAGAAAGGGATCCTGTCCGCCAGGATCCAGGGCGCGTTATGCCGGGTGCGCTCGTACTCCCGGCCGGGGTTTCCCAAAAAAACAACCAGCTCAATCACCGTCAAACTCCGGTTTTTATATTAAAATATTGACCATGGATTTAATAGCGGCATCTTGAGCTTGTTCCGTCGGAAACAAAGTTTCCGCACCAACCGGGTTTTGAAACAAGCCCGATTGTTGTAAAATAGACTGAGGCTTTCCCAAAACTTCAGCTTTTGGGAAAGCCACCTTGAATTTATGGGAAAAAGCGGGCTTTAGACCGCTTTTTCAAGAGCATTTTCCGAAACCAACCGGGTTTTGGGAAATGCTCGACTTATTCAAGAACCCGGCCGGTTCTCGAACAAGTCCCGCAAAATGCTCCGCGTTTTGCTGTTTTTAAGCGGTTGTTGTTAAGAACTGAAGTTTTTAAACAATATGGAGCCGTAGGGGTGTTTATGGGTATGGCAGGGATCGTTGTCACGGAAACGAGCGGCGGGGGGCAGGCGCATCTCCGTTTCAGCGCCGGGGGGAATCCGGCCTCCCTTGCCCCCGGGAAAAAGAGCGGGGCGCTCGTTATTGGCTCATGGTCTTTTGACGAAATCCTCAGCCTGGCCTGCGATTCCCTTCCGGTTTTAAACCGGAGCCGGGGGGGCGGCTTGAAAAGCGGGGAGGATTTCCGCGCCGCTTTCGGGAAGGGGCCGCTTTTTATCCACAGCGGGGGCTGGCAGTCCTGGTCCGCGGGCTGGGAGCTCTGCCCCGGGGAAAGCCTGCCCCGCCGGGTGCTGATCCTCCCGGAGCTTATCAAACTTACCGGACGGGACGGCGGGCGGCCGGAACCGGGGGAGATTACCGGGCATTTCATCGTATACCTCCGCGCCGGGGAGGCATACCTCTGCCTGGCTTCCATGGAGGGGGGCGCGGGGGGCTTCCTGCGGCCCGGGGAAAAAGCCCTGGCCCCGCTTAGTTTCCGCATCAACAGGAAAAAGAGGCGCCTGAGCGCCGAGATCTTCTGTCCCGGCAAGAAATGGCGGGCCGGGGAAACCCTGGCGGAACTCCGCGTTTTTGCCGCCGGGTCTTACTTCGATTTTAAGGATACCCTCGCCGCCCTCTACCGGCAGGAGGGGCGTTTTAAGAGCCTTAGCTTTCTTTACCCCAAAAACGCTCCCCGGGACAGGGTCTACCGGCAGGCCGGATCGCAGCCGGGCGGCTACGAATCCTGGTACAACCGCTACACCCGCATCGACGAAAAAACGATCCTTGAAGATCTGGAAAGCCTGGGGAAAACGGAAAACCTGCTCAAACTGCGCTACCTGGACCGGGGGGATACCCTTGTCTTCCAGATAGACGACGGCTGGGAGCGGGCCGTGGGGGACTGGGAGATAGACGGCGGCCGCTTCCCCGGCGGGCTTAAGAGCCTGGCGGAAAAAATAGAAAAGGCTTCGCTTGTCCCCGGCCTCTGGATCGCCCCCTTTATCGTTACCCGCCGGGCCCGGATCTTCCGGGAGAAACCCGAATGGCTCCTGCGGGACAGGAGGGGGCGGCCCGTATCCGCGGGCTTCAACCACCTTTGGGACGGCAGGTACTACTGCCTGGATCTTTCCCGTCCCGACGTGCTTGACTACATCGGCTCCCTGATCGGCCGCGCCATAGAGGAATGGGGTTTCCGCTACCTCAAGATAGACTTCCTCTACGCGGGGATGCTTTCCGGCCTTCACGCGGAAGGCGGCGCGGTTTATGAGCACTACGAAAAAGCCTGCGAAATACTCGTTTCCCGTACAAAAAACAGCGCGGGCCTCCCGGTGGCCTATCTGGGCTGCGGCGGGCCCCTGGGCCCCTCCTACTCCCGCTTTCCCCTTTTCCGGATCGGGGCGGACACCAGGGAGGAGTGGGACTGGAACCTGGTTAAATTCATGGGCCACGTAGGACGCCCCGGCGCTTACCTCAATATTAAGAATACCATCGGCCGCTCCTTCCTGAACGGAACCGTGTTCCTGAACGATCCGGACGTAGTGTTTTTGCGGAGCGCGAACTGCGCGTTAACGGAAAACGAGAAGGAGCTTATCGGCCTTGTCAACTTCCTGCTGGCCGCCCAGATCATGTCCTCCGACGATCCGGCGCGGCTTAGCGGGGAAGATCTCGCCCTTGCCGGACGGCTCTCCCGGCTCTACGACGCCCTGGCCGGGGACGAGTACGGCGCCCTTAGCCTGGAAAAGGACGTATACCTGCTGATAAGCCGCAGCGGGAAAACAACGGGGCTCATCAACCTGCGCGGGCGCCCCTTTACCCTGGAGCGGAAAAACGCGAAAAAACTCTGCGCCGCCTTTGCCGGGGGAAAGTTCCTGGCGGATCACCGCCTGGGGGAGAAGCGCGGCGGCTTTGTTTTCGATTCCCGCTCTATCACGCTGCTTCACTGAGGCGTACCGCCGCCCGCCGGAACCCCGGCGCCGATCCGGCGGCGCCCGCCCGGGCCAAATTCAGGGAAACCCGGCCCCTTGCGTATCTTAAAAATTCGCGTGTTTTTTTGGGGAAAGACCGGAAAAGGATGAAATATTTCCCCTATACGCCTTGATTTTTCCTTATAAATACAATATACTTCTTATACGTGTCCTGGGCCCTGTTTGGGAAGTCGGGCAAAGTGAAAAATATGAATGAACCAGCCCCTGCAGGCAGCGGAGGGTTTTCCCTCTTGCGTCCTTTATAGGGGTATATGCTGGCTCAAGGAGAAGTCTATGAGGAAGATGGCCGCGTTTCTCGTACCCCTGTTCGTTTTGAGCGGGTGTTTTTTCACCAGTTGTCTAAATCCAATCTCATTCGATGAGACGAGTCTGCCAAAGCTCGAAGTGAGCGGGGACTTCTGGACGCAGAGTCAGGACTGGGCCTCCATCGTCGTCATCAATTTGTCGAAGAGCCTGAAGATCACCGGGCTGAAGACTTCAATCACCTATGCGGACGATACCGGCGCCACAATCGTCGAATCCAGGGAAGACGCCAACCCCCTCTTCCAGAGGCGTATCGACCTGTCGGTGCCCTCCGCGGAGCGTTCGGGCCAGAGTTACGATTACACCATCGAAGTACGCATCACCGATTTGGCGAATCAAGGCCCCTCTGCCGCCATCACCTCCACTCTGAAGACCCAGTCAAACGGGACCTATTACATCTACGTCTATAGGGGCGAGTACTCCGACTTCGGCGCGCCCCCGCCCCTGGACGATGTCGTGGTAATCCCGGCGGCCACGTTCAACTTCTATGACACGGTACCCTATTACGGCCCCCTGGCCGGGGACACCCTGATCAACAACAGTATAAACGACATGTCCATTCTTGCCGCCAAATTGGAACTCATTGCCACTGCTATCAGCGACCTCGCGGGGAACAATATCGGCTCTCTGACCGCGTCTGTCGAGAAAATCAGCCAGGCCCTTGAGAGGCTGATAACCAACCAGGCCGATCAGAGCGCGGCGAGCCTGGCGGAGATCAAGAAAATCGTGGAGGCTCTCGGCAGCCTGCCCGACAATTCGCTGGCCCTGGAAGCCATAGCCACCGCCCTCGACACCTTGAACACGACCAACGTTACCCTGGTAGACGCCGTCATAACCATGGGCACGACCCTTTCGGGAATTAGGGACGGCCAGGCCTTAGCCCTTGAGGAATACAAGAAGATGGTGGCTGCCCTGACAGCGCTCCGGAGCGACAATGCCTCCCTGATCGCTGTTTTCAATACGATGAACGGTATCCTGGCAGACCTCAATGCCAACGGAGCCGCCGCCGCGGGGCTTCTGGTCGACATAAACACCACCCTGGGAAGTTTAACAACCGGGATTGGCGGCCTTACCAACGCCCTGGCCGCTCTTACCTCAAACATAAACGGGATCAAGGCCGAATTGAGCGCGATTGGCGTGGCTGTGGCAAATCAAAACAGCATATTGGACGATATAGTTGCCGCCATTACCGCCAGCAAGACCGATCTTACGGGGGTTATTGCCGGCCTTGAGGATATAAAGGATGAACTCGCGGGTATTAAGGGCGAAATCGCCGGTGTCAAGACGGAACTTGTCAATCTCGGCATAAATTCCGCGGCCCAGAATGTCATTCTCGGTCAGATTGTAACAGAGCTAACCACGACAAACACGACTTTGGTTGAAATCAAAGCAGCCATGGACGGGATCAAGATTACCCTCGATAGTATCAACAGTTCAATTGTTGCCTTGAATTTAACGACGACGGGAACCAACAACATTCTCACGGCAATCTCGCAAACCCTCATCGTCCAGGGCACCTCTTTAGACGGCGTCATCGCGGTTCTTGAGGAAATCAAGGACGCGCTGATCACGGGTCTAACCTGCACGTGTTCGGGAGCCTCCTGTTCCTGCGGCGGATGCCTGTGCGGCGGGGGCGCTGAGCCGCCGAGAGTTATCACCTATACGATAACTTCCAATATCTCGGAGACCGACTTCAATGCCCATGACACAGATCCAGCCTATAATACGGCGCATTGGGTGATAGAATTCAGCGAAGCGGTCAGTTCGGTGGAATGGTTGAACAACGATTACCCATCGGTGGGATTCACGGGAAGCGGAACAACGTGGCAGACTACCACCATACCCCACGGAACCTAAACACCAGCTCCTGGCTCTGTCTCCAATGACGGGTATACGATC
>JAIRRU010000176.1 GCA_031255815.1 Treponema sp.
GGCGGCAGAGTCCCGTTCCGCCGCGGCCGGCGGCGACCGGTCTTGACGATGTAAGGAGAAATAAATAAGGTTGATGGGTGTTCGAACCATAGGACTCCCGCCGGGTCTTTGTTGATTCGCCGGCGTCGTGTTTTGGTTAAATCCCTTACTATGAGGAATACCCGTGGAAAAATTATTTAAGTTAAAAGAAAACGGCACGACGCCGGGGCGCGAAATCGCCGCCGGTGTAACCACCTTCCTGACCATGGCGTACATACTGGCCGTCAATCCGGGGATGCTGGGATCAATCGGGAACGGCATGACACCCCAGGCCGTGTTCACCGCCACAATTCTGGCATCGGCGCTGGCAATGCTGGTCATGGCCTTTGCCGCAAACCTGCCCGTGGCGCTCGCTCCCGGCATGGGGCTGAACGCCTTCTTCACCTATACGGTCGTGTTCGGCATGGGCTATTCCTGGCAAACCGCCCTTGCCGCGGTCTTTTGCGAGGGCCTCATCTTTATCATCCTCTCCTTTTTCAACGTCAGAGAAGCGCTTGTCAAGGCAATACCGGCGAACCTAAAGCGCGCCGTCGCCGTGGGCATCGGGCTGTTCATCACCATGATAGGACTGGGAAACGCGGGCATCATGGTAAGGAACGAGGCCACCTTTGTGTCCATCGGCGACATAACCGGCGGCGCTCCGCTGGTCGCCGTCATCGGCATCATAGTAATGATGGCGCTGTACATACGCAAAGTTCCCGGTTCGATACTCATCGGCATAATCCTTACAACCCTGATAGGCATACCCCTGGGCGTCACCGTGATACCCAAAAACTTTTCGCCCTTCAGCTTTCCGGCGGCCCCCCTGCTTTTTCAATTTGATTTTTCCAGGGTCCTCACCCTCGAATTCTTCACCGTCCTCTTTACCTTCTTCTTTGTCGATATCCTGGACACCGTCGGAACCCTGGTGGGCGTTACAACCCAGGCGGGAATGGTCGGCAAAAACGGGGAAATCCCCCGGGTAAAACAAGCCTTCCTTGCGGACGCTGTGGGCACGGCTGCCGGCGCCGCCCTGGGCACCTCCACCGTTACCAGTTATATCGAAAGCGCGTCCGGCGTCGCCGCCGGGGGGCGCACCGGCCTTACAACACTCTCCACCACCGTGCTGTTCCTGCTGTCCCTGTTCCTGTCCCCCCTGTTCCTGCTGGTCCCCGGCGCGGCCACCGCCCCCGCGCTGATCATGGTCGGCTTTTTTATGATACAGTCCGTCGTAAAAATCGATTTCAGCGACCCCACCGAAGGCATCCCGGCATTCTTCACCATCTTTATGATGCCCTTCGCGTACAGCGTAGCGCAGGGTATCGTGTTCGGCATTATGTCCTACGTCATCCTCAAACTGGCAAGCGGAAAGTTCAAAGAAATCTCTCCGGTCACCTTTGTGCTGTTTTTTATATTTATCGCCCAATTCTTCCTCAACCGCGTGTAGCCGCCGCACACCAACGCTGTTGCAGCGGGCCCTTCAAAGGGGCCCGCTGCTTATAAGGAAAATTCCAGACCTATTCCGATGAAAAAATCGTTGTCATCATTGCCGTCGTATAAATTCGGGAACTTCCAGGCGCCCCAGACATAGGGAGTAAAGGAGAGGGGGCTCATAGGAAGGAGTACCGTGGAGACGGTCAGCCCCAGACGGAGCAGCAAGGACTGGGCAAGCCGGTAGGAACCGCGGGAAGACGGCCCCAAAACCGTGCCCTCCGCCGCGGCCCCATCGGAATCCAGCCTGCCCAGATCATCGTACAACGCGCCCCGCCAGGCCAGGGAACTGTATATCCGGTTGTAGTAAAGGTGCGAAAGGCTTTTCTGTATATCCAGGGAAAACAGTTTTACTTCCACCTCGCCCCCGGCCAGCCATTCCAGGCCGATGTGTTTTTGCCGGGGATATTCCTCCGAAATAGCAGAAGAAAAAGCAGCCTCCAGATAATAACTGGAGCGCCCCCTAAGGTCCATGCCCTTTTCGTCCCAGATGCCGTAGAGCTGCAAACGCAAAGGAACCCAGGGCTCAAGCGCGGCGGAAAAAACACCCTCAACACGGGGCACAGGGGAAAAGCTCTGCGGCCCGTTCTGATCCAACAGGAAATGGGCATAGCCGTAGAGGGACAGCCCCCTGCCGAAAAGCGCCCAGGACGGGCGGATAAGGCTGGAAGCGCCCAAACCGAGGCTTAACGAGTAGTAATACTCATCATAACTCCAGGTATAGGGATGGGCGTCTCCGTTTTCCTGCGCCGCAAACGCCGCGTTTAACCCTCCGCTCATGGAAAAGCGCGTCCGCTCGCCCCCCAGCCCAAAACTGACGGTCCCCAAAACCGATGCCGTGGTAAGCCGGAACACAGGATCCTCAGTCTTGTCCAAACCGTCGGAACCCTTGAACTCGATGGGAAAGCCCAGGGCATAACTCGTCCACAAAATATCGGCCGTCGCCATACGGGCCCGCGCGTCAAAACCAAGAGAGAGAACAATCCGATTACTATCCGTAGGATCGCTCATAAGGGAAGATATCCCGCCCCCGTCAAGACTAATACCTTTTCTGCCCAGGCTGATCAGCGGCCAGGGAATCCAGAACTTGAAGGGATTCATGTAGGATATCCCCGCGTAGCGCCTTAACGGCGCGTCAGAGAGCGCATCGTAGGACGGCGTTCCCGGCGCCGCCCGGACAACATCGCCCTCGGCCCAGGGTTTAAGGGCCAGCCGCGCCCGGACCCCTTGCAGCGCGGCGGCCTCCTCGGGATACCGCAGCAGCGCGTCGAACTTGGAAAACGCCCCCCGGTAATAAACCGCCCCCGCCGCCGCGACAGGCCGGGAAACCCCGCCCGAAATATCCCGTTCCGTAAAGACCGCCTCCATAACAGGAAGCTCAGCCCCGGAAACTCCGGAAACGTCCACCCCTCCCAGCTTGTACATCCCCTTTCCCTGATGATAGGCAAAAAGCAGATACCCCGACGACGCCTGAAGCGACCGGATATACCGCCACCGGAGCCCCTCCTCCGTCAGCGCCGCAGCCCCCCCCGGCCCCGCTAAGCCCGCGGCCTCGGTCCCGGTCTCCGGATCAGCGGCTTCCAACAAGCCGGTCGGAGCCGCCGGGCCCGCTCCCCCCAGCGAGCCGGTCAGGGCCGCCAGGTCCGCGCCTTCCAGCGAGCCGGCCGGAGCCGCCGGACCCGCGCCTCCCAGTGAGCCGGTCATGGCCGCCGGATCGGCATCATCCTGACAGAGGGTATAGACCTGCCGGGTTTCATAGTTGTAGAGGCACAGTTCCCGAACACCCTTTTTAGCCGCCGTAAAGGCTATCCAGACATCGCTGATCGGCGAGGGGTCGCCATAGAGCAGATCCTCGGAGCCCTGAAGCAGGACCTCTTCCTCCTTGTCCCGGCGGAAGACCAGGTTGTTGTTGTGCAGGTCCGAAGCCAGACCGATAACGCCGTCCCGGAAATACCGGCCCTGGTAGAGGCCCCAGTAAACCCGCCCGGTCTTCCGGCCCTTTACAGTGTATTCGGTGACCACCGCCCGTTGCTGGGAGGCAAACCGGGTCCTGTAGGAGGAGACGAGCAGCCGCCCGCCGTCAGCCGAAACATCCAAGCCATAGGCGGAAAGGTCCGTGGGGACGCTGCGGCGGACCTCCCCCGAAGCGCCGTCATAGGAAAGCACAGCCTGGGCGACGGTGTCCAGGAAAAAGACCTTGCCGCCCCCCGCAGCAACAGCGGGGATCACCGCCCCCTTGCCGGGGATAAACGAAGGCCCTGGAACCGTGCCCTGGTACACCGGTCCCAGAGGGTTTTCTTCTAT
>JAIRRU010000226.1 GCA_031255815.1 Treponema sp.
TGTCTGTCCACAAAGTCGGTTACTTTGCGGACAGACCTTGCATTTTCTCGCCTAAAGGCTGCGAAAATGCGTTTTTTAAGGAAGTCTGTCCATAATGTGTCTACATTATGGACAGACACTAATTCCTTTTACGTCATATTTTTTGTCCCGCCCCGCCGGAAACGAAGTTTCCGCGCCAAGCGGGTTTTGGAACAAGCTCCGGACAGGATCGATTGACGGTTTATACGGGCGAATCCGCCGAAGAAGGCGATCCGGACCGGGAGCTGTTGCCCTTTAGCGGTTTCCCCCTTTTAAGCAGGGTCTCGATAAACTTTACCGTTTCCCGGCCTTCTTCGCCGCTGGAGGCGGGGGGGCGCCCGTCCCGGATGGCGGCGCAGAAATCCTCAAGCTGGAGGCTGAAGAAGTACACGGTGGCGTTAATGGTCTTGAAGAAGGCCTCGTCTTCGGCCCGGAACTTGTCCAGCAGGCTCTTCTCCCCCTCGATAGTCCACAGGTCGTTCAGGGGGGGTTCCACAATAGAACTCATCCCGGCGATAAACATGGCGCCCCCGTCGGTCTGCACGCCGGCTGACCAGGCGGAACTGCCGTGGATGTGCACCTTGGCGTAGATGCCCGGTTTCTGGGAATTGCTTACCAGCACCGAGCCCAGGCCGCCGTTTTTGAAGCGGACGGCCGCCACGGCGCTGTCCTCCACCTCGATGTAGGGGTGGTTGAAGTTGTCCCAGAAGCCGCAGATCTCCTCGAAGGGGCCCATGTACCACTGGAGCAGGTCTATCTGGTGGGGGGCCTGGTTGATGAGGATCCCCCCCCCTTCGGTGTCCCACTTGCCCCGCCAGGGATCGCTGTCGTAGTAGGCCTTGTCCCGCCAGCCCAGGATGCTCAGTTGGGCCAGGATGGGCCTGCCCAGCTTCCCCGCGTCGATGGCCTCCTTGATCCGGGCGCAGGCGGGGAACCAGCGGCGCTGGCATACCAGGGAGAGGATCTTTCCGGCCTTTTTGGCGGCGCCGATCATCTCGTCGCACTCGGCCACGGTAAGGGCCATGGGTTTTTCCACCAGCACGTGGGCCCCGGCGGCCAGGGCTTCCAGAGCCCCGTCCCGGTGCCGGGGGTGGGGGGTGGTGATGATAACCGCGTCCACCTTGTCCTTCTCCACCATCTCCCCGGCGTTCTCCCGGGAGGCGATCTTCCACTTGGCGGCAAAGGCGTCCCGCCGCTCCCTGTTCCGCCCGCAGACCGCCGCCAGTTCCCCCCCGCTTACCGCCGCCAGAGCCTCGGCGTGGAGATTGGCCACTTTCCCGTAACCCAAAAGGCCGATCCTTACTTTATCTTTCATGCTTTGCCTCCGTTTTACCCGGCCCGCGGCCTTGGCGGTAAAATTCTTAAATCTGAGGCTGTTCCAGAACTTCAGTTTTTAGAACAAGCTCATCTATAATACCGTATACCGTGCCTTTTAGCCTAAGCAAGGCGGCGGTTTTCCCAAAAGCCGGAGTTTCGGGAAAGCCACCCGTTTCTAAGGGATCAGCACCACTTTAAGGAGATTGTCTTCCCGCTTGTAGAGCTTGTCGAACCAGATCTGCCCTTCCGAAAGGGGCGCTTTCCTGCTGATCAGGGAGGCGACATCGATCTTTTTCCGGGCGATCATATCCAGCACCAGGGGGTATTCCCCGCTGATGGCGCAGGAGCCGATGAGGTTTATCTGCCGGGTAACCACGCTCTGGAGGGGGAGCTCGATGTTCGGGCTTACGTTACCGATAAGGGTAACCGAGCCGCCCTTGCGGACGATGGAGATGGCGGTCTTGATGGGGGCGCTGGCCCCTACGGCCTCAAAGACCCGGTCGGCGCCCCGGCCCCCGGTAAGGGCCAGGATCTTTTCCAGGCAGTCCTTTTCGGCGGGATCGAAAACCGCGTCCGCGCCCCTTTCCCGGGCGGTTTTCCGCCGGTTTTCATCCGTGTCCAGGGCGATGATCCTGCCCGACACCGAGGATTTTACCACATCCAGGAGGAGGAGGCCGATAAGCCCCGCGCCGACTATGGCCACCGTGTCGTTAAGGCCCACCGGGCTCAACCGGAAGGCGTGAGCCGCGACCCCGGCGGGCTCGGTCATGGCGGCCTCCTCGTAGGACAGCCCGGACGGCAGGAGGCAGGCGATGTGTTCCGGAACTACCACGTATTCGGCAAAAGCCCCGTGCCGGCGGTAATCGTCGCAGGAAACCCCCAGCACCATGCGGTCGTCGCAGAGATTCACCTGGCCGTTGCGGCAGTAGAAGCACTTGCCGCAGCAGATGGTGGAGTCGAAGGTAACCCGGTCGCCCGCCTTGAAGTTCTCTACCTCTTTCCCGGTATCGACCACTTCCCCCGCCGCCTCGTGGCCCATGATGATGGGCGGTTTCCGGCGGCCCGTGGAACCGTCAAAGCCGTGAACATCCGAACCGCAGATAGAAACGGCCTTTACCCTTACCAGCAGATCCCGGCCCGTCCCGATTACCGGATCCGGCACATCGGT
>JAIRRU010000289.1 GCA_031255815.1 Treponema sp.
TTGTCATAACACGGTTTACAATCATATTATCCTCCTAAATAGGCTGTTTTTACCGCTTCGTCCCTTGAAAGCTCCCGCGCCTCTCCCTGTTTCACGATGTTTCCGGTTTCAAGTATATACGCCCCGGAGGCGAGCGCCAGCGCCTTGTAGGCGTTCTGTTCCACGAGGAGCACAGTGGTTCCCGTACTGTTGATATCCTTAATCACCTCAAAGATCTCGTCAACAAGAATCGGGGCAAGGCCCATGGAAGGCTCGTCGAGAAGCAGGATACGGGGCCTTGCCATGAGGGCGCGGCTCATGGCGAGCATCTGCTGTTCCCCGCCTGAGAGAGTCCCGGCAACCTGGCGGAACCGTTCCTTGAGCCGGGGGAAGATCCGGCATACTTTTTCCATGTTTTCCTGAATGGCCCGCTTCTGGGCCCCGCGCCAGGCCGGTCTGGAATAGGCGCCCATCTCAAGGTTGTCCCGGACGCTGAGATTGGCGAAGATCCGCCGCCCTTCCGGCACCTGCACAAGCCCCGAGGCGACGATCCTGTCTGCGGGAAGGGCGCTTATATCCTTCCCTTCAAGATACACCCTGCCGGATGTTTTTTTGATGATGTTGGAGATTGCGTGAAGGGTGGTACTCTTTCCCGCCCCGTTGGAACCGATAAGGGTGATGATCTCGCCCGCGGCAACCTCGAATGAGATACCCTTGAGAGCCCTGATGGCCCCATAGTGGACGGTTAAATTTTCAACCTTCAAAACGGTTTGAAACTTCACTCCGTTTCCGGGTGAATTTCCGGGGTTTGCCTCATTCATTCTTCAAAAACACTCCCTTCCGCGTCCTGCCCCAGATATGCCTTGATCACCGCGGGATCTTTCCGTATCTCTTCCGGGACTCCCCGGGCGATGGTTCTGCCGTAATCCAGCACCAGAATCCTCTCGCAAATCCCCATGACAAGCCTCATGTCGTGCTCGATAAGGAGGATGGTAAGGCGGAATTCCTTCCGTATACCGGATATAAGCTTCATGAGTTCCCCGGTTTCCTGGCCGTTCATCCCCGCCGCGGGTTCGTCCAGGAGCAGGAGACTGGGATTCCCGGCCAGGGCGCGGGCGATTTCCAGTTTACGCTGTTCGCCGTAGGGCAAATTCCGGGCCAGTTCGTGTTTCTTGTGTTCGATATTGAAAATCGAAAGAAGCTCCGCCGAACGGCCTTCCATGCGGGCCTCGTCATGGTAAAAACGGGGAAGACGGAAGAGCACGTCGAGGGGATTCACCGCGCGGCTTGAATGTAACGCGATGCGTATATTGTCTTCCACAGTCAAATTTGAAAAGAGCCTGATATTCTGAAAGGTTCTGGCTATGCCGATGCGGTTAAGATAGGCGGGCCTGATACCGGGCCTGGCAACCCTGTGCGGATTCCCCAGGCGATCCAGAAATTCAATTTCACCCGCGCCGGGAGTGTAAATGCCGGAAAGCATGTTAAAAACCGTGGTTTTCCCGGCCCCGTTCGGCCCGATAAGACCCACAAGTTCCCCGGATCTCAATTCCAGATTAAAATCCGACACGGCCTTGAGACCGCCGAAATCGATGGAAAGACCCTCTACCTTGAGGCAGAGACCGGCCCTGTCCGGCGCCTTGGCGGATATTTCAGCCACGGGCGCCTCCCCGGCGGACAAAACCGGCAAGCCGCCTGTAAAGTTTTACAAAAGACAGTTCCCTCATGCCCATAAGGCCCCTGGGCCGGAAGAGCATCACAAAGATCAGGATCAGGGGATAGATGAGGAGCCTGTAATCCTGGAGGAAACGGAGAAATTCCTGGAGGCAGGTCAGCACATAGGCGGACAGAATAGAACCTGTCATGGAACCCATGCCCCCCAGAACCACAAAGATGAGGAAATCAATGGATCTGAGGAACTGGGCTATGTCCGGTTTAACAAAACCCACAACCATGGCATAGAGACAGCCGCCGAGGCCCGCGATAAACGAGGCAATGACAAAGCCGATCATCTTGTAACGGAATATGTCGATGCCGCAGGAATCGGCCGCTATTTCGTCTTCCCGGCAGGCCATGATCGCCCTGCCGTAGCTGGAACGGAGAAAATTCTGCAGGAGGGCCAGCACGATGATCAGAATTACGGTAACCGTCACAAAGGCCGTTTCCCCATTCAGCACCATCATGGTGGTAAACTGCCTGCCGTTCGGGCCTCCGGTGAGGGATTTAAGGTTGATAAAGACAACGCGGATGATCTCCCCGAAACCGAGGGTAACAATGGCGAGGTAATCCCCGGAAAGCTTTAACACCGGAAAACCAATGAGAAAACCGGCGATGGTGGTAAGCGCTATGCCGCATACCGCGGCCAGGGGCAGGGGCAGGCCGAGATCGAGATTGAAAAAAATGCAGGAATAGGCCCCTATGGCCAGAAAACCCGCCTGCCCGAGGGAAAGCTGCCCGGTTATGCCCACAATCATGTTGACCGATATGGCCATGATGGCGTTCACGCCGCCCATGGTAAGGATATGGGCCGTATAAACGTCAATAAGGCCGGTTTTTATCAATAAAAGGGGAAGGACTACCGAAAGAACGCCCACAACGGCAAGGAGTATTCCCGGATGAAAGGAGGACCCGGACTCGCGCTTTGAAATCCTTGCCATACTACACCTTTATCCTGAGTTTTCTGCCGAGTATCCCCGTGGGCCTGATCAGCAAAACGATGATCAGTATACCGAAAGAAATCGCGTCGCTGTACTGGCTGGAAATAAAACCCCTGGTCAGGGTTTCCGCTATGCCGAGGATAAAGCCGCCCAGCATAGCTCCGGGAACGGAGCCGATACCGCCCAAAACCGCCGCGACAAAGGCCTTGAGCCCCGGCATCATGCCCATGAGGGGACTCACCTGGGGATAGGCCGAGGCGTACAGCACCCCTCCGGCGGCGGCAAGCACCGAACCCAGGGCGAAGGTAAATGAAATGATCCTGTTTACGGAGATCCCCATAAGGCTCGCGGCATGCATGTCGAAAGAAACCGCCCGCATGGCCTTGCCCCGCTTTGTATAATTTATAAGCAAATTCAGAACGAGCATAAGAAAGGCCGAAAAAACTATCACGATGAGCTGGATGTTGGAGATGGAAAGCCCCTTGCCCAGAACGATGGCGCTCACCGGAGGCTGGGGAAACTGGCGCGGATTTGGGCCGATAAAGGGGAGCACCCGCGCGCCGTTTTCCAGAATCAGGCTTACCGCAATGGCGGTGATGAGGGAATTAAGCCGGGGAGCGGAACGCAGGGGCCTGTATGCCAGACGTTCTATCGTGATACCGAAGGAGGCGCATATAACACCGGAAACAAGAAAGGCGGCAAGCATCCCGACAGGGCCCGCGCCGATTGCGCCCAGCACAAAGAACGCGGTATAGGCCCCGACCATCAGAATATCCCCATGGGCAAAATTGATGAGAAGCACTATCCCGTAAACCATGGTATAGCCCAGGGCGATCAAGGCATAAATCGAACCCAGGGAGATACCGTTTATCAATTGCTGCAATACAATCATACCCGCACCCGTCTCCGATTAATGAAGAATCCTCCGCAGGCCCCCGGGCATGAAGGCTGCCTGAGAAACCGCGAGAACCCCAAGGCTTGCCCTGAGGTTCTCCATTGCCGCCTTATTTGGGGTTGACCGTGGTTTTGTATGCGTTGACCAGCTTGCCGTTCTGCTCGACAATTTCCAGTATTGCCGCGCCCTTGATGGGATCGCGGTTTTCGTCAAAACGGATATTGCCGGTAACATAGGAGCCGCTGATATTCGCCATGGCGGTCTTTACCGCGGCGGTATCGAAGGTTCCGGCGGCCCTGATTCCGTCGGCCACCAGCATCATGGTGTCGTAGCCGAGAGCCGCAAACTGGGAGGCGGTTTTGTTGAATCTGGCGGTATAAGCCTTGACGAAAGTCTGGCCCCTGGGGTCGGTGGTATCCGCCGCGAAACCCGCGGACCAGAAACCGTTGAGCACCTCGTCCCCGGCATTATCGATGAGGCCGTCCCAGCCGTCGCCCCCTACCAGAGAGCAGTTGACACCCTGCTGGCGGAGTTGTTTTGCCTGAAGAGCCACATCGTTGTAGTAGTTGGGCAGATACACCACATCGGGATTTTCCGCCTTGATACGGGTAACCTGCGCGTTAAAGTCCACGTCCCCGGTTTGATAGGCTTCGTCGGCGATGATCCTGCCGCCCCTGGCCTGGAACTGCCTGCGGAAAGAGTCCGCCAGGCCGGTATTGTAGTCGGCGCCGGCATCGTAGAGAATCGCCGCGCTTCGGCTCCCCAGACTGTCATAGGCAAAATCGGCGCCCACAATGCCCTGGAAGGGATCAATAAAACAGGCCCGGAAGATATAGTCGCCGGTTCTGGTAACCTCCGTGTTGGTGGCGGAGGGGGAGATCAGGATCACCCTGGACTGCTGGGCAAGGGCCGTCATGGCCTGGGTTGCGCCCGAGGTGCTGGAACCGAGGATAATGGAAACCTTGTTCCTGGTGCTAAGCTTGGTAAAGGCGTTCACCGACTTTTCGGCGTTTCCCTCGTCGTCTTCGGAAATCAGGGTCAACTGCTTGCCCAAAAGCCCACCGGCGGCGTTGATCTCCTCGAGGGCCAGGAGGGCGCCGTCGCGGGATTCGGTTCCGTAATAGGCAACCTGGCCGGAAAGCGGGAAAACCGCCCCTATGGGAACGGTATCCGAGGCTTTGGCGCCGCCCGCAAAGGCCAGGGAAACAACGCAGCATAGAACCACGCACAGCAGGATAAATTTTTTCATAAGTTTCTCCTTAAATATTATATGGAAGTTTGAAGTGGCTTGTTCCAAAACAGGCTCAATATTAGCATATCTCAGGAAGGGTGTCCAGTTACGGGCTGACATGGACGGAAGGGAAAGAAGAATTTTTACCACAAGCTGTCCGAAGAACAGTACTGTTCTTTTGGACAGCACCTCACCAACCACACGA
>JAIRRU010000036.1 GCA_031255815.1 Treponema sp.
GAGCTTCAGGGCGTTCATAGGGTATTAAACCCTGAGTCTAACCACCACGGGACAACAAGCCAAGCCCCAAGCCTGACGGCCCCGCGCTTACCCGGGAAATTATGAGGTTGTTCAAACAAGACCTGTCCGCGGATCAGATTGCAGGGCGGCTTGCGGCGTTCTACCCTGAACAGCCGGAAAAGCAGGCTTCAACATCGACCATCTACACCCATCGTTCCGGCTGTATACGACGGTTTTGCAGGTGCCAGTCCAATCAAGGTGCCAGGAAATTCTCCACCAGCGCCAGAATCTCCCCTGCCGGGCCGGGGCGGCCGGGGGACAGTTCCAGCCGCCGGACCCCCGGAATTGAGGCAAAGTAGGTGATCTGCCGTTTTGCGTAGCGGCGGCTGTTTTGGGCAACCCGGGCTTCCACCGCGGCCGGATCCTCCGCCAGGCGGTAATTTTCCGGGCTTTCCCCGGTGAAGAATTCCCGGTAGCCAATAGCCCGGAGCCCCGGATCCTTGGGGCCGTAACCCTGTCCGGTAAGCCGGGCAAGCTCGGCGGGGAGCCCGGCGCGGAACATTTCGGCGCAGCGCAGATCGATCCGGCGGTAAAGTTCCGCCCGATCCCGCTCAAGTCCGGCAATGAGGAAACGGTAGCGCCCCTTCCGGCCGGGTTCGCCCCGGGCCGGTTCCAGGCCGGGAGCCGTGTAGGAGCTTAAAGGCCGCCCGCTAAGGCGGAAAACCTCCAGGGCCCGTAAAAGCCGGTAAGTGTCGTTGGTATGTATCCGGCGCCCGCTCTCCGGGTCAACCCGGACAAGCTCCTCCATCAGCGCCGCCGCACCGCGAAGGCGCATCTCCTCCTTCAGGGCGGCGCGGATCCCCGCGTCGGAAGGGGGGGCTTCGGGAAGCCCCAGGATAAAGTTTTTAAGGTAAAACCCGGCGCCCCCGGACACAATGGGCAGAGCGCCCCGTGCCGCGATTTCGGCGCAACATTCATCGGCCAGGCGGACAAAATCCCCCGCGTTAAACTGCTCATCCGGGTTGCGGATATCGATCAGGTGGTGGGGGATTCGGGCCCGCTCCTCCGGCGAAGGTTTTGCGGTGCCGATATCCATGCCCCGGTAAACCTGCATGGAATCCGCCGAGATAACTTCGGCCTTTCCCAACCCCTTCCGTAAAACACCCCCTTCCGGGGCAAAGAGGCCCCTTAACAGCTCCGTTTTTCCGGAAGCGGTGGGGCCAAAAAGAACAAAGACGGGAATGGGGAACATGGGTTCAGGCTTTGCCCTAATCCCCAGGGCCGGGCCTGGCGCTTTGTTGCGCCTCGCGCATAAGCCCCGCAGATCGGCCTGCCGGGCTGATTAGGCTGAAAGCACGGATAAAGGGATAGCCGCAAACCGCGCGGACGCCGCGGGCTTTTACGCCGGCAGCCCCGGCCTTTGCCGGAATTTCCTGTATCCGGGAAGTTTTGGGATAAAATCTGCGCGGTTCGTACCGTCTGCGGTTAAATTCCCCGGCGGCTGTATAACCTGTCATAGTATGATCTTATCGGGCATTTTAGCGTAAGCAAGGCGCTACTCCTCAATGCGGAATTCGACTTCTTTGGTAAATACCTGCCGGGCGGCCAGGGAGACCACTTTACCATCGTTTTCCTCTATTTCCGGATCCTTCAGCATGGATAGCTGGTAGGATCGGCGGGAGGCGGCGGAGGTAATTTCGTACATGTTATCATCGTATTCGATTAATTCTTGCAAAGGAAAGATCATAAAGTTTAGTTTAGCCAATAAAGCGTACTGTGTAAAGGCGTTGACCCTGACGGGAGCATGGCTTAATATTAAGAAATAGAGTTTTTCAAAGTCTGTTTCGGACGCGGCTGGTTTTGAAATAGACTTACATTCTTTTTTAAGGAGCAAACATGACCAGTTACAGAGAATTGGGCCTGGTAAATACCAAGGAACTGTTTAAAAAGGCGGTAAGCGGCGGTTACGCCCTGCCGGCCTACAATTTCAACAACATGGAGCAGATGCAGGCCATTATTCAGGCCTGCGTAGAGACCAAATCGCCGGTGATCCTCCAGGTTTCCTCCGGGGCCCGCAAGTACGCCAACCAGAACCTGCTGAAGAACATGGCCAAGGGGGCGGTGGAATACGCCCATGAACTGGGTCTCGACATCCCCATCGTGCTGCACCTGGACCACGGGGACAGTTTTGAACTTTGCAAAGACTGCATTGAAACCGGTTTTTCCTCGGTAATGATCGACGGCTCCCACCTGCCCTTTGAGGAGAACGCGGCCCTTACCGCCAAGGTCTGCGAATTCGCCCATTCCCAGAAGGATTATGTTACCGTAGAAGGGGAACTGGGGGTGCTGGCCGGGGTGGAAGACGATGTCTCCTCCGAACACAGCCACTATACCCAGCCTTCGGAAGTGATAGACTTTGTCAGCAAGACCAAGGTGGATTCCCTTGCCATCTCCATCGGCACCAGCCACGGCCGGGCCAAGTTCAAGCCCGAACAGTGCACCCGTGACGCCAACGGCATCCTGATCCCGCCCCCGCTGCGCTTCGATATCCTGGAGGAAATCGAGAAGAAGATCCCCGGCTTCCCCATCGTCCTCCACGGCTCTTCTTCCGTGCCCATCGAATATGTCCAGATTATCGAGAAATTCGGCGGCAAGCTTACCAATTCCGTAGGCATCCCCGAGGATCAGCTCCGGCGGGCCGCCAAAAGCGCGGTCTGCAAGATCAACATCGACTCCGACGGCCGGCTTGCCATGACCGCCATGATCCGCAAAGTCTTTGCCGAAAAGCCCGATGAGTTTGATCCCCGCAAGTACCTGGGCCCCGCCCGGGACGAATTAAAGAAACTCTACGCCCATAAGAACGTCAACGTGCTGGGCAGCGCGGGCCAGGCCTAAGAACCTATTCCAAAACTCCGGCCGGCGCGGAACTTCGTTTCCGGTGAAACAGGCAAGCCCGTTCCGGAGTTCCCGGCGGCCCCGCCCGGCCGCCGGTTCCTTAATATCCGAAAAGGGCGGGCAGTTCTATCTTCAGTCCCGGAAAGATTGCCGCTTCGGCGGTATCCCCGGCGCGGTAGCTCTGCACGATGTAAAGACCCCCCTGAAGGCGGTAGGCGCTGACACGCCTGTTTTCCGGATCCACCGTCCAGTATTCCCTGATCCGCGCTTCCTGGTAGAGATTCAGCTTAAGGTTCATTTCGATCGCGGTATTGGAGGGTGAGAGAATTTCCAGCGCCAGGTCGGGCGCTCCCCGGCAGCCTTCGGGCCCGAGTTTTTCCGGATCGCAGACCACAAGCAGATCGGGCTGAACCACCGTGTCATCGCTTTCGCCGGCCTCATAGAAAAGCCGCACGTCAAAGGGGGCGGTAAACACTTCGCAGGCCTTTCCCTTAAAAAACACGTAAAATTCCCCGGTCAGTTGCGTGGCAAGCCGCTGATGAACCGTGTTCGGGGCGGCCATAGCGTAAGCTTCGCCGTATATAAGCTCAAAGCGTTCCCCTTTCTTGAGTTCCCAGGATTTATAATCGGCGTAGGTGAATTTCCGGTTCTCCGCTTCTTTATAAGCCGTGTCTGCCATAGCCTTCTTTACCTCTCCATAATGATACAAGAAAACGGGAAAAAAAACAGCGAAAAGCAGCAGGATAAACGCGCGGGAATTTTCTCTACCGCGAAGCGCTCAAACAGACACGAACAGAACAGCCTCTTACCCCAGAGCTTGTTCCGTCGGAAACGAAGTTTCCGCACCAACCGGGTTTTGGAACAAGCTCATATATCATGCCCTTTAGCCCAAGCAAGGCGCTCAGCCGGTTTTTAGTTCGATGCCTTTCCGGAGACGCAGCAGGCGCCGAGGGGAACCAGCGCGGCAAGGAGCAGGAAATAGCCCAAAACCAGTTTCTGATAAAAGAAGGCCCAATAGACTGTGGCCGCCAGGAAGGGGAGGCTAAGCGCGGCAAGGATAAAAAGGGGAAGCAGGCGCCGCCGGTAACGGAAGATCAGGCTGACGCAGAAGGGGAAGCCTACCGCCAGGCTGGTCCACAGAAGGGGAACCAGCATCAGGAGGATGGGGTCCCGCTGGGCGCTCCAGCTTACCGCCCGCAGCGCCCCGCCGGGGATCAGCCAGAGCAGGGAAAAATTGATAAAATCCGCCTTGCCGGAAACAAGCCGGAAACTTATCAGCAGGAAATAAACCAGCAGGGGCAGCAGGGCCGGCAAAACAACGATGTCTACACAGCCGCTTAGCCAGCGGGAAAGGCCGAAACCGCCGGGGTTTACCAGGGCGCCCAGAAAAAACTGAAGCAGGGCTACCAGGCTTCCCAAAAGAAGGGCCCAGATCCCGCCGGAACCGGCCTCCCCGGGGAAAAGGGAGCGCCTGAACAGGTAAAAGAAGGGCGTCCAGAGAAGGCAAAAGAGGCTCATACCAGGAAATTAACACGGAAAAAGCGGATTCTCAAGCCTTCCCGGCAATTCCCGGTTTGCCGCGAACCTTACGGACAGGCACGAACGAAATCCTGTACGGTTCCTAGTCGTCGATGGCCCCGTAGACAGTCTGGGCGAAGCGTTTGGGCAGGTTGTCGTTTCCCCCGGGAAAACGCTGAATCAGGAACACCGCTACCAGGTCTTCTTCGGGGTCTATGCAGTACCAGGTACCCTGTTTACCGCCCCAGGCCCATTCGCCCAGCGAACCGTTGAGACCGGCAGGAACCTTGTCCTGCATGGTGCGTACCCCCAAGCCGTATCCGTAACCGGCCATCTGGGGGAAGGCGAAACTGGACATCAGCTCCGGCCCTACATGGTTCTGCCTGATAAGATCCACCGTCTTGCGGGAAAGAACCCTCGTATTCCCCAGTTTGCCGCCCTTTACCAGGAGACACCCGTACCTGGACATATCCGCCAGGGTCGAGGCAAGCCCGCCGCCTCCGCTTTCATAGGCGGGGGGCGCTTTTTCTTTACCCGGATCGACCCAGTCAGGCTCCTGCTGCCGTTGAAGCCCCGCTTCCGTATGGGCGTAGACCGCCGCGAGACGGGGCTGTTTTTCGGCGGGGACATAAAAAGCGGTATCGGTAAGTTCCAGGGGATCAAAAATAGTATCTTTCAAATAGAGCCCCAGGGTTTTTCCTGAAATTACCTCAATAAGCCGGCCCAGCAGGTCGTGGGAAAAACCGTACATCCAGTATTCGCCCGGCTGGAAGCAGAGGGGAACCTTGGCCGCCTCGTCAACAACCCGGGCGGTGGCCCAGGGCTTCCCCCGGGCGGCGTCCTCGATCGAAGCTTTTTCGGCCTCCCTGAAAAGCCGCGCCGAGTAGGATTGCTCCCCGGGGTAGGGTATCCCGGAGGTCATGGTAAACAGATGCTCGAAAGTTACCGGCCGCCGGGCTTTTTCAAGCTGGACAATACCCCTGCTGTCGTGACGGGCCACTTTCAGTTCCTTAAAAGCGGGAAGGAATTCCGCTATCGGGTCGTGAAGTTTGAACAGCCCCTTTTCGTAGAGGGTCATGGCCGCGGCAATGGTAAAGGTTTTGGTCATCGAATAGATGCGGAAGATAGTATCGTTCCGCATGGGGATATTTCGCTCCCTGTCCTGCATGCCAAAACTCTTACAGTACGCGGTAACGCCGCGCCTTACGATAAGGGCGTTTACCCCCGCCGCTTCCCCCGTATCAACAATGCGCTGGAGGTAAGCGTCCACGTTTTGCAGTCTCTTCGAACAGAATCCGCCGGAATTTTCCATGTTTATCGCTGCTCCTTAATGATTTGAGGCTGTTCCATAACTTCAGTTTTTGG
>JAIRRU010000074.1 GCA_031255815.1 Treponema sp.
CGGGCTCCGGTTCAAGCCGGGAGCGGATCCAGGCCGCGTCTTTTTCCCGGTTCGCGGCGTTCACCACCAGGAAGTAGCGATCCTCCGCCATTTTGCAGACCAGCAGGTCGTCGATAACCCCGCCGGATTCGTTGCACATCAGGGTGTAGCGCGTCCGGCCCGGGGGCATAACGGTAAAATCGTTGGTAAAGAGACGCTGCAGGGCCGCGAGGCTTCCGGGCCCTTTAAGGACGAATTCGCCCATGTGGGAAACGTCGAAGAGACCGGCCCGCTGGCGGACCGCGTTATGTTCGGCGATAAGCCCCCCTTCGTACTGGACGGGGAGCAGGTAAGCGGCGAAGGGGATCATCCTTCCGCCGTGGGATTCATGCCACTGGTAGAGCGGGGTTTTCTTTTTCAAGCCGGGGCCTCCTTCAGGTAAGCGCAAACTTAAGGCCGCCCGGAACCAAAATTGGCCCGGACAGCTTTGGGGCCTCTCCGCCCCTCGGGCGGGCGCAGCCCGTTCCGCGCTCCGTCTTTAACCTGAAAGATTCTTTCCCCTGGAGGGCCCTGCCGCGGCCGGCCCCGGGGAAATTGCCTCTTCGGCGCCGCCCGGTTCCCGGAAGCCTGCTGATTGGCAGGCAGGAACCGGAACGGCCTTTTCGGAGTTTCGTTGGAATCCGGTACTTTTGCCTGAGAGTTTTACGCTTTGCCCCTTCGGCGACGGACACGGCCCCCAAAAAGCCTTCCGTTCTCTCCCGGATTCGTCATTCGAATTTCGTTGTGTCTCGAGCTTGTCCCAAAACCCGCCTGGTTTTGAAACAAACGCTTTTTAAAACTTATTCCCTTTGGGAAACAAGATCAAGCGGGCCTTTGGCAGCGGTTTTACATTTGAGCTTGTTCCAAAACCCGGTTGCTGCGGAAACCTCGTTTCCGATGGAACCGCAGATAGCCGCGAAGCGCCCGGATGCTTCGCGCGGTATTGAATGATCCGGCCGAACCGCGCATAATAGGCGGAATGGATATCGCGCCCGCATACAAATTTACAAACCGGGCCGGGAACGGGTGTTAGCCCATGCTGGACTTTGAGGCCGAACTTGAAAAGTTACTTTCCCGCGAAACCGGAAGGCTCCCCCAATACGAACTGACGGAGCTTGCGGCGGCCGGCCGGCAGTTTCTGGGTGAACTCAACAAGAGGCAAACCGACCTTTCCCTGCAAGTTGAGGAGATCTACGATCTGGTAAAGGAGCAGGATACCCGCCTTTTAAAGGAGGCCCTGGAGGCCGAAAAGAACCGGGCGAACCAGCTGGCCCTCGCGGCCGTCGGCCTTTCCGACCTGCTTGAAGATTTCTGCGCCTACGCCGGGCAGAGCGGCAGCGAAGAGTTGAAACATCAGGCCGGCCTGCTCCGGAAAAAATCCGACGGCATCCTTGCCGGCTGCGGCATACTCCGTTTCGGGCAGGAGGGGGAGTCCCTTAACCCGCAGATCCATACGGTCAAGGCGAGCGCCGAATCGTCCCTCCCCCGGGAGCAGGTGGTTCAGGTGCTCCAAAGCGGTTACGTGTATCAAAATACCCTTGTGCGGAAGGCTGCGGTGGTGGTAAGCCGGGGGGCGGAAGGGTGGGCCGGAAGCGAAGGAGGCCGGGACGGATGAGCAGGATAGTAGGCATAGACCTGGGAACCTCCACATCGGAGATCGCCTGTATTGTTGAAGGCGCGCCAAAGTTGCTCCCGAACCTGGAGGGAAAACTGATAACCCCTTCGGTGGTGCATATAGGGCAGGACGGCGCGATCCTCGTGGGAGAGGCGGCGGCGGAATACCTCTTTACCCGGCCGGACTGTACCTTCATGGAGGTAAAACGGCTTACCGGCAGCGGTGAAAAGCTCAAGGCCCACGGGAAGGACTACGCGCCGGAGGAGATTCAGGCCATGCTCCTCTCCTACCTGGTCAGCTGCGCGGAAAACAGCCTGAACGAAAAGATCAGCCGCGCCGTAATCACCGTGCCGGCCTATTTTACCGATGTACAGCGCCGGGCCACGGCAAAGGCGGGGGAGCTTGCGGGGCTGCAGGTGGAACGCATCATCAACGAGCCTACCGCCGCGGCCCTGGACTACGGCCTTTCAAACCTTAAGGAATGTAAGAACGTACTGGTCTACGACCTGGGCGGCGGCACCCTGGATGTTACGGCCCTGGAGCTCTTTGAAGGGGTCATCGACGTAAAGGCAAGCAGCGGCAACAACCGCCTGGGGGGCAAGGACTTTGACGAAATCATCATGTCCCGTCTTGCCGATCCCCGGGAGGCTGAACGGGCCCTTATGCGCCTTAAAAAGGCCGCGGAGGACTGCAAGATCGCCCTGAGCGCCCAGGATGAGTTCCAGGTATCCCTCCCTTTCCTCTTAACCGGAAAAGACGGGAAGCCGGTTTCGGTGGAAAAGACCGTCAGCCGGAAGGAGTTTGAGGACTGGGTAGGGGAGAAGGTACGCTCCACCCGGGAACCTATTATGGACGCCCTGGCGGACGCGAAGCTGGCCCCTTCCGATTTGCAGGTTGTTCTCCTGGTGGGAGGCTCCACCCGGATCCCCTGTATAAAAAAGCTGGTGGAGGAGACCCTCGGCCTGGTTCCCCGATCCCTGGTGGACCCGGATTTAACGGTGGCCCGGGGCGCGGCGATCCAGGCGGGGCTTATCGAGGGCAGCATCAACAACGGGGATTTGGTGCTCACCGATGTCTGCCCCTACACCCTGGGAACAGCGCCCCTTCACAACGGTCTGTTCGGCAGCCGGCAGATCTTCGACCCCCTTATCCCCCGGAACACCACGATTCCCACCGAAAAAGTGAAGATTTACACCACCGCCTACGATTACCAGACCAAGGTGGTTATTGACGTGTACCAGGGCGAGTCCTCGGATCCGGACAACAATGAACGGCTCGGCGAGGTGCAGCTTAGCGGGGTTCCCCCCGCCAGGCAGGGGAAGGAGCAGATTGAGGTAACTTTCGGTTACGACATGAACGGCATCCTCCAGGTAAAGGCAAGCGTGGTTTCCACCGGCGGACAGGTTTCCGCGGAGATCAGTACCACCGGGGTAAAGGCCAAGCCCCTTTTCGATCTGTCGAAGTGGGAGCAGGCGGAGGGGGCGCGGCAGTTCCGCCCCCTGATACGCAAGGCGGAAAAAGTAATCGCTTCCGGCGGGGATATAGGCGAGGATATCAGCCTCCTGGTGCGGCAGATCAAGGAAGCCTTGCTGTCGAAAAATACGGAGCAGGCCGGGGAACTGCGCGAAGACCTGCTGCGTATGCTTGATGTGATGGAAAAAGTAGATAAACTGGTATGACAAGCCTGGAGGAGATAGGGGGGCGCTATTACCGGCTGGGTCTCGCGGCGGCGAAACGGCGGGATCTGAGCGCCGCTCTGGACTACGCGGTCTTTGCCGGCATCCTGGATCCCGAACACGGCGATGCGGCGCGTCTTGCGGAGATTTGCCGCCGCGAGCTGGGGGAAACCGGGGAAGAGCGGGAAGCGGCCTTTGAACGGGCGGTTCTTCTCGCGCGGCAAAAAAAGTGGAAGGCGGCGGCAAAGGCGGCCAAAGCCGTTTCCCGCCGGAATGCGCTGACCCTGAGCGTGGAGGCTTGTCTTTGGGCTCTGGCAAAACGTTACGCCCTTGCGGCGGATTGTTTTGCCAGGGTTTTAAAAAAAGACCGGGGGAATCTGTTTGCCGCGGAGGCCCTGGCCGAACTTGGCCCGCGGCGCAGGCGTTTCCGCTTTGTTCCGAAACCCGGCTGGTATTAAAACGGTTTTTTTCGGGAGGTTTTTTGTTCCTCTTCAACTTCGACGATGAAGTAAAAAAAAGCTATTACGAAACCCTGGGGATCGCGAAAGACGCCGATGAGGGGTTGATAAAGCGGGCTTACTTCGATCTGGTGCGTAAATACCGGCCCGATCAGTTTCCCGAGGAATTTAAAGAAATCCGTACCGCCTATGAAACCCTCAGCGACAGCGAAAAACGCGCCGAGTATGACAGCATCGGCGATCTGCCCCCCGAGGCCGCGCCCCTTTTCCACAGAGCGCAGCGCTTCGATCGTTTCGGCAAACGCGCCAAGGCCGCGGAACTGTACCTCTCGATTTTGAAAAAAAACCCCGGTCTGGATAATGTGCGGGAACAATATGCAAAATCCCTTTTGGCGGACGGCAAGCCCGGCAAAGCAGGCGAAGTCTGGGAGGAACTCTGCCGCAGGCATCCGGACAACCCGTATTACGCCAGGGAACTCGGTTCAGCCTATTTTGAACGGGGCTGGAACAAGAAGGCCCTTGCCGAAACGCGCCGCGCCCTCGCCCTTGACCGCAGTTCCATAGAGGCCTGGCTGCTGCTTGTATCCTGTACCGTCGGGGGGATAAAAAACAATCCGAATTTTTGGGACGATCTGCGGAATATCTCCGTCGAGGCCCTTGAAGCGGTTAAAGCGGTCAAAAAAGATGAATGGAAAAAGATCCAGCTCTACGTCCACGCGTTTATTGCCGGCGGCCCGGAGGAAAAAGAATCCGTCAGGGGCTGCCTGCGGGAGATTATCCGCCTGATCCGTGAAGGCGGGCGGAAGGGGCGGGACGAGGGCCGGCAGGCCCTGAAAGAGATAACGCGCTTTATTTCGAGCGAAAACCTGACGGGCTTCTACGCCGAACTCAAGGAAATGGCGGCCTTGCTTCCGGATCTGGAAGATGAACAGGTTCTGACGAAGCTTGACGATATCCGCCTCGGCCTTGATATCGAATCCCTGGCGGAAAAAAAGTATTCCGATCTTTTTCAGGATCTGTTCACGATACTCAACTCCGATTTTGACGATGAAGAAGACGAGCTTGAACTGCTGGCAATGGAGTATAACATCCTTGACAATAAGAGCGTTTACGATCCGCAGATAAGGCGTTTGAAAACGGAGTTCCCCGAGCTTTACGCCCTGCACGGCTCTTTCTTCAACGAAGTCCTGCGTACCCGCGACCCGGACAAGCTCTTGTACCAGCGCGCGAAAAAGTACAAAAGATTAAAGCGCAAATCCGGCGTCCCCGATGCCGAAGAACCGGAATCCGCGCCGCCGGAGACCGTCCGCCGCGCCCAGCCCAAGGTGGGCCGCAACGATCCCTGCCCCTGCGGCAGCGGTAAAAAATACAAACACTGCTGCGGCGCCTAAGGCGCCGGCTTTCTCCTCCGCGATACGCGCTTAAAAATATTTACCGCGAAGCCGAAGTAAACCCCTCGGGGTACAAAACGACCTTGACCGGCCCCTTGGGCAGCAAACGCCGGCAGAGTTCCTGAATATCCTCCGGCTTTACCTTCCCGTAAAGCTCCAGGCGTTTGTTCAGCCGGGAAAGAGGGCTGTCCAGGATTACCGCGGAGTTAGCGTAGCTCTGGGCGATGTAACTGTTGCTCTGCATCGAGGCTTCCCACTCCTTTTTCAGGGCCTCGATCGATTCGGCAAAGGTGCCGGCCTTGATCGGGCCCTCGGAGGTCTGCCGGAGAAGTTCTTCCACCGCGCCGGACAGCTCATCCGCCCGCTTGGGGTCGCAGACAAAATACACGTTCATCGCCAGCTCCCCCCTGGGGACGGAGGAAAGGGAAACCCCCGCATAGATTGAATAAACCCCGCCAAGGGCTTCCCTAATGCCTTCGGTCATGCGGATATCCAGGTACTCGCTCAATACCGAGGCAACGACGCTAAGCTCCTCCGTAAAGGGCAGGGGATCGTACCAGCCCATAAACACCATGCTCTGTTCTTCCCGGCCTTTCCGCACAACGCTTTCCGTCTTTCCCGGCCTCCGGATTTGGGGGTCTGTCCAAGCGTTCCAGGAAGCCGAGGGGGGGATAGAGGCGAGGTAGGTTTCCGTCAGGCGGCGCATCGCCGCGAGATCGATGTTTCCGGTAAAAATAAAGGTATAGTCGCCGGGGTTAAGCCCCCGTTTCATAAAAGCTTCGGCCTTTTTCCTGTCCGCTCCGGCTAAATCTTCCGCTTCCAGCGGTTTGTAGTAGGGGTGCCCCCCGCTGGTAATCCGGCTTATTTCATCGGAGAACAGGGTGTCCGGGCTTTCATTCCGGTGGGCAAGAGTGCTGCGGTACTGGTCCATCATGGCGTTTACCGCCTCTTCGTCCAGCCGGGGATCGGTAAAGCTTAGGTAAAGCATTTCAAACAGGCTTTTCAGATCCCCCGCGGTAGCGGAACCCCGGAAGCCCCGGGTGTACCCGTCGGCCCAGTAGGCAAGGGAAACCTGCTTGTCCGCCAGGCGTTTTATCAGATCGGGCCTGGAATAGGGGCCCAGACCCGAAGCCCCGGCCATTTCCGCGGCAAGCCGGGCGGAAACGTAGTCCTCGGGCGAAGCGCTCATGGCCCCTCCCTTTGCCATGGCCAGAAGGACAATCTCGTTGTTCCGGTTGCTTGTCTCTTTCAGGATAAGCCGGGCGCCGTTTTCCAGCTCCCAGATAAGGGCCCCGGTCTCCCTGTCCGCCGATTCGCTGCGGATTGTTCCCGCCTCGGGCTGCCAGGGGAGAAGTTCGCTTTCCAGGGCGCTTTCTACCGGGGGCTCAATCTTTAAGGAGGCGCTTTCCCTGACAAGTTCCGCAATCCGCGCTTCCCCCGGAAGCCCGGCTTCCGACTCCGGGGCGCTAATGAAGATCCGCAGATCGCCGGGATTGAAGTAATCTTTTACGGCGGCGGAAATTTCCTGAGGGCCGATACCGGGCAGCAGCCTCTTTACCGCCTCCAGTTCCCATTCGATATCCGGCAGGGTTCTTCCCTCAAGAAAATAGTCGGTCAGATCGTACACATAACCGGACGATTCCTGCCGATCTTTTTCAGATACCAGGCGCTCCAGCCGGGATACCAGGGAACCCTTGGCTATCGCCAGTTCCGCGGCGGTAAAGCCGTAGCGGATCAGGGATTCCTTTTCCCTGAGCAGGGCCGCGAGGCTTTCCTCCGCCGCCCCGGTCTTTGCCTGGGCCACCATAATGTAGAAGCGGGAAGAGGCCCCGTAACGGATATCCCCGGCGCCCGCCCCCACAAAGGGGGTTTCGCTTTTTAAGGCGGCCTCTTCAAAGCGGAGGTCGAGCATTTGCCCCGCCAGGTAATCGATAAGCCCCTCCCGGTAGGAGGCGAGATCCTTCCCCGGGCTTTTCGGGTTCCGCTTGTAGTACAGATCTACCCGGGTATAGGTAAGTTCCGGGTCGGTGATGACGAGGCTTTGCAGCTGATCCTTTTTAGGCGGGGGAAGATCGTAGCGGGGGCGGTTCAGGGGTTCCGCCGGGCTTGCGGCGGAAAAGTGGGAGGCCAGCTCCGCTTCCAGCAGGGCCGCGTCGAAGTCTCCTACGATGATGAGGGCCATGTTGTCGGCCCGGTACCAGCGTTTGTAGAAAGCCTCCAAACGTTCCGCCGGGGCGTTTTCTATGATCTCCGGAAGGCCGATGGGCAAGCGTTCCGCATAGGGGGAACCGGCGAGAATAAGGGGGGACATTTTCCGCATTATCCGCTCCCCGGCCCCCAGGCGGGAACGGTACTCCTCCATGATAACCGCCCGCTCCTCGTCCACATCCTTGGGGTTAAAGGCAATGGCCCGCGTCCAGTCGTCCAGTATGGCCAGGGCCTTGGCGGGTATGCGCTTTCCGGCCCCGCCGCCGGCGGCTTCGGTAGGCGCCTCGATGCCGTAAACCGTCTGGTCGTAGGAGGTATAGGCGTTTACCTCCGGCCCGAAACGCATTCCCAGGGAACGGAGGTAGCCAAGCAGCTCCGATTCGGGAAAACGGGCCGTGCCGTTAAAGGCCATGTGTTCCACAAAATGGGCAAGCCCTTGCTCGTTGTCTTTTTCAAGCACCGACCCGGCGTCCACCGCCAGGGTAAGGTAGGCCCGGTTTTCGGGTTTGGGATTTTCCAGAAGGAAATAGCTAAGCCCGCCGGGCAGCCTGCCGCTACGGACTTTTTCCATAAAGGGAACCGGATCTTCCGGCCTGCCCAGGCCTCCGTAAGCCTCAATTCCCGGTTTTCCGGCGGCCTTTCCCGAGGATACGCAGGAAAAGACGAATAGGATCGCGATAAGCGCCCCAAGCAGGGCCGCGCACTGTTTGTTCCTGGAAACTCTCCATGGATATTGGATGTTTTTCATACATTCATTATAATAATCTGTGGTAAAAAGAAACAGAACGGGGCCTGTTCCAAAACCCAAGGTTTCGGAACAGTTTCAATAAAAAACGCAAAACACCGTGCGAAGGAAGGCTTAAAGATGAGATTATTAACCAGATCCGATTTTGACGGCTTGGCCTGCGGGGCCTTGTTGATGTACTTGGGGCTTATTGACGACTGGAAATTTGTACATCCCAAGGATATCCAGGATGGGCTGGTGGATGTAACGGATAACGACATTTTGGCAAATATCCCCTATATCAAGGGCTGCAAACTCTGGTTCGATCACCACTCCAGCGAGACCGAACGGCTGGGTTCCCGCACCTATTTTGAAGGCGTCTCCCGCCCGGCCCCAAGCTGCGCCCGGGTGGTGTACGACTATTACGGGGGGGACGCGAAACTGGGCCGTTTTGCCCGGATGATAGAATACGTGGACAAGGTGGATTCCGGCGACCTTTCCGCCGACGAGATTCTGGATCCCAAGGGCTGGGTGCTCCTGGGCTTTATTATGGATCCCCGTACCGGGCTGGGGCGTTTTAAGGATTTCACCATCAGCAACTACGATCTGATGAAGATATTGGCCAAGGCCTGTTCGGAAAAATCCATCAACGACATCCTCGGCATGCCCGATGTAAAGGAACGGCTGGACGTTTATTTCGAGCAGGACGCTTTGTTCCGGGAGATGCTGAAGAAGTACGCGAAAATCGAGGGGAACGCCGTCGTGGTCGATCTGCGGGGCGCGGATCCCATCTACGCGGGCAACCGCTTCCTTATTTACACCCTTTTCCCCGATCAGAATATCTCGCTCTGGATCATAGACGGGCGGGATAAGAAGAATGTCGCCATTACCGTGGGTTACAGCATCCTTAACCGCAGCTCCACCGTGAATGTGGGGAGTATGCTTTTCCATTACGGCGGGGGCGGCCATCACCAGGTGGGAACCTGCCAGGTGGACAACGCCGGCGCCGACCGGGTGATAGGCGAAATTCTGGAAAAGATAAAATAGGCTGGTAGCTTGTTTAGGTTAGAAGTATGGATAAAGGGATAGCCACGAACCTCACGAACTTTTACATCGAAAACCCCGATACTTCATCTCAATTTCCTTGAGTCCTGGGGGTTTTTAATCTGTTGTAGTGCGGTTCGTGCCGTTGCGGCTCAATTTTCCGGCGGTAAAGTATGGATAAAGGGATAGCCGCTAACCGCACGAACTTTTATATCGGCAGCTCCGGCTTTTGCCAGGATTTCTGGTGTCCGGGAAGTTTTTGAGTAAAGTTAGTGTGGTTCGTGGCAAATTTTTCCGGCAGCCCGGTAAAGCTGGTGAGCTTATCAGATGAGGCTGTTCCAAAACTTCAGTTTTTGGAACAGCTTCTTACCCCTGGAGAAAATTGCCTTTGTCTAATTCTTTATACTGCAAGGAATTGGCAATTTTCTCTAAGAGCTTGTTCCAAAACCAGCTGGGTTTTGGAACAAGCTCAGATATTTTAGTGTGATCTTGGAACAGGCTCGGGCTTGCCCGGTAAGGATCGTATACGTATATACATGGGCGCGGCGGGGGCGCGAAAAAAATCGAGCCCTATGCCCTTATCTGTCTTTTATCCTGGCTTTTCTACGTGGCCGCTTATTTCGGCAGGATAAATTTGTCCATCGCTATTCCCCTGCTTGAAGATCGGTACCTTTATTCTAAAACCGTTCTGGGTTTTCTGGCCGCCGGTTTCTTCATTTTTTACGCGGGCGGTCAGTTTATCAACGGCACGCTGGGGGATCGTTTCAACCCGAGGTATTTTGTCGCCGCCGGGCTGCTGGGCTCCGGCTTGGCAAATATCCTCTTCTGTCTTTTCCCCTTCCCGCCGGTGATGTTTGTTTTCTGCGCGCTTAACGGGTACTTCCAGTCCATGCTTTGGGGCCCTCTGCTCCGTACCATCGCGGAATACGTTCCGGCGAAAAAACTGAACGGCGCGGTATTCCTGATGGCCACATCGCCCCTGGCGGGGTATTTCCTTTCCTACACCGGGTTGGGGAAAGCCGCCCTTTTCCTGGGCTGGAGGGCGGTCTTCCTTATCCCCGGCGCCGTGCTGGCCGCGGCCGCGGCCCTCTGGTTTCGCTGCCTGAAGGGCTGCGAATGCGGCGCGGAGGCGGATCAACAGGCCCGTCCCGAAAAGCGGGGCATACCCTTCTTGCGGAGCGGCCGCGCCGGGGGGAAGCGGCAGGACGCAAAGCCCCCCCTGGGCGCCCTGGTGTATTTTATTTTCAGTAAAAAGCTCTACTTTGTGATTATCCTGGGCGTTATGGCGGGGGCCGTTAAGGAGGGGCTTAGCTTCTGGGGGCCTTCGCTGCTGGTGGAACAGGGGGAAATGGGCATGGAAGCGGCGCTCCGTCTTATGTCCTTTATCCCGGTCATCACGGCGCTGTTTATCATTGCCAACGGCTTTATCATTAACAGAGCCCTTGCCGGGATACGGCGCATGATAAGCCTGTTCGCGCTGATCGCCTCCGCGGCGGCGCTTTTAATGCGGCTGGGGGGGATTTATTCTTTTCCCGTCCTGCTTGCCGCCTTTTACGCGCTTATGGCCGCTATCTCCAGCGTGAATAATCTGATGACCAGCTATCTCCCCCTGGAATACCGGCAGGACGGCCGCATTTCAAGCGCGGCGGGGCTTATCGACAGCTCCTTTTACCTGGGCGCGGCCTTCGCGGGTCCCGCGGCGGGCGCGGCGGCGGATCGCTTCGGCTGGCCCGGCATCTATACCGGCCTCGCCCTTGTCTGCCTTGCCGCCCTTGCCGCCGCCGTCTTCTCCATGCGTTCAAAGCCGGATCGGCCCCCGTTCCAACAGGCTTCTTAGGCTAAAAGTACGGAATTAGTATGCCCGGCCTATTCCCCAAGCACTAATTTAACCGCCCCCTCGAATTCCCGCCGCAGTTCCAGGCCTGGGCTGCGGGAGGACTAGAGGATCTCCTCGAAGAGTTCCCCGCAGCGGAGGATCGCGGAAGCTTTTTCCCCGGTAGGGGCCGCGCCGTTTTCGCCGTCCGGGAGCGCCGCCCGCGAAAGGGCCGCGCAGTACTCGCCGGGGCCCAGGGAGGCTTTCCAGGAAACCTGGAACTTTTCATTCCCCCAGAGGATAAGCCGGGCAAAGAGGGCCGCGCCCTTCCGTATCTCCCGCCGTTTGGCCCGGGAGTAGGCGGCCAGGATATCTTCCGTCATGTCCCGGATCTCCCGGCCTGCGGGGCCGATGCCCACCGAGTTGTCCCCCTTCCGCAGGAAACCGAAAAACCCGGAGAGGCCCCGGATAAAAGCGGAGAACCAGCCCCTGAAAATACCGGCGATCCGTTTGGGAAGCGGTATGGTCCCCGCGGCCCAGGCCCGGAAAAAGAGGGGTTTCAGCATGAACCAGACAAGGCCCAGCACGAGTAAAACCACGAGGAGGCGCTGGAGGTAATCCCAGAAGGGCCAGGGGCTCTGTTCCTCCTCTCCCAAAA
>JAIRRU010000105.1 GCA_031255815.1 Treponema sp.
CGGAAGATCTGCCCCCCCGGATGGAGCGTATCCGGCCGGGGAAGTCCACGGAGGCCCGGATCGAGGCCCCGGATATCTCGTCGGCAACGGGCTTTCCGTATATCGAAGCCACCAGTTCCCGGTATTCGGCCTGGCTGAGCTCCTCGCCGGTAGCGATGGGGGCCATAAGGGCCGAAAGATAGTCCGTTACCTCCGGGGAAATGAGGGAGAGGATGTCCGGCCCCAGTTCCCGGTTCAGGCTGAGCCTGAGCCTGCCCCCCGCGGCGCTTTCCTCCAGGACGATAAAGCCGCTTTTATCCCTGGCGGGGGCCAGAAAGTCCCGGATATTGGTGATTTTTACCGGGCCTTCCAGGGCTACCGGGCCGGTATTCCGCAGATTGGCCGATTCCACTCCCGGCGCGGCGGACAGAGAACGGGAGATAGCCTCGCCGCTCAGAGCCGGAGCTCCCGCCGCATCCCCGCCTGCCATGGCGGCAAAACTGCGGATCAGGGAGGAGATCCGGGGTTCAAGGCTGGTGGAAAGCGTAAAATCCCCCGCCCCGCCCCGCTTAAGCTCCCCGGAGATCCGGGCGGCGCAGGAGGAGAAGGCCGTAAGGGAAATAAGAAGGCACAAAAGAAAGGTTCTGTGGAGAATTCTCATAATAGCATACTAACAAAAAAATCCCGCCCTTGTTACAGAGGGCCCGTCCGGCAGGGCCCGCCTATTTGTATTCGCCTGCTCCAGGCAAAAAACCTGCAACCCTACGGTGAATTCGGGGTCATAATCGATCTGAAGGGTGAATTTATACACACGAAAGGGGTAAAGACATGAGCGCTGAAGAAAGAGCCTGGGAGTTTATAGAATCCAACCGGGGGAAATTTTTTACCGGCAAATGGCCCACCATACCGGAAATGTACCGGACAGTTGCCTCCCGCTACGGGGAACGGGCCTGTTTTACCATCTACGAACCGGATCGGATCAGCCTTAGCTACAACGAAGCCCTGAAACTTATTGAGGCGGAGGCCCGCTGGCTGCACAGCCAGGGTATCCGCCGGGGGGACATGGTGGCGGTTACGGGGAAAAATTCCCCCGAATGGACGGTGGCCTACCTGGCCATCCTCTTTGCCGGGGCCGCGGTGGTTCCCATTGACTACCAGATCAAAAACGATGAATCGGATCTGCTGCTCAAAGCCTCCCACGCCAAGCTCATCTTTGTGGACGAGGAAAAATACGAACACTATCTGGGCATGTTTCCGGGCAAAACCGTCTCCCTGCGGAAGGGGGTCGGAACCTACCTCTACGATCTGGACGGCCCTCCGGCGGAAATAGAACAGGCGGGATCCCAGGATCTGGCGGCCATCCTCTTTACCTCCGGCACCATGGGGAAGCCCAAGGGGGTCATGCTGACCCACGAAAACCTGGTTTCCGACTGCTATCTGGCCCAGCAGATCCCCTTTAAGGTGCTTTACACCGACATATTCTACGCCCTCCTCCCCCTCCACCACGCCTATACCATGCTGGCGGTGTTTATCGAGACCATCGGCTCCGGCGCGGAGGTGGTATTCGGCAAGAAAATGGTTACCCCGATAATCCTTAAAGAGCTGAAACAGGGGAAAATCACCATGCTGCTGGGGGTTCCCCTGCTTTTCAACAAGCTTTTGGCGGGTATTCTGAAGGGGATACGGGCAAAAGGCCCCCTGGTGTACGGGGCCATCAGCCTCCTGATGGGAATTTCCGGTTTCATCAAGAAGATCTTCGGGGTGAATCCGGGGAAAAAGCTGTTCCACGCGGTACTGGAACAGGCTTCACTCAGCACCCTGCGGGTCTGTATCTGCGGGGGCGGCCCCCTGGCGCCCAGCGTGTTCAGAAAGTACAACCATCTGGGGATAGACTTTGTGCAGGGCTACGGCCTTACGGAAACCAGCCCGATCATCGCCCTTAACCCGGTGGAACACTACAAGGAAACCAGTGTGGGGAAGGTGCTTCCCCAGGTGGACATGAAGATCCTCAACCCGGACGAACGGGGCGTGGGGGAAGTGATCGTCAAAGGCCCGGTGGTAATGAAGGGCTACTTCGAAATGCCCGAGGAAACCGCCGCTTCCTTTACCGCCGACGCTTACCTCAAAACCGGGGATCTGGGGTACCTGGACGATGAAAACTACCTTTACCTTACCGGACGGGCCAAGAACACCATCGTTACCGAGGGGGGCAAAAACGTCTATCCGGAGGAGATAGAAAACGAGTTCCAGCTATACGATGAGATCGATCAGATCCTGGTGCGGGGCTTTGTGCGGGACAAGAAGATGAAGGTTGAGGGGATAGAGGCCCTGATCTACCCGAACGGGGAGGCCTTTAAGGATCCTGCCGGAGCGGCCCTCCCCGCGGAGGCGGTCAAGTCCCGCCTGCAGGCCGTCATCAGCGAGGTGAACCAGCGGCTCCTCTCCTACCAGAAGATAGAGCGCCTCAGCGTGCTGGATCAGCCTATGGAGATGACCACCACCAAGAAGATCAAGCGGGATACGGTTTAACCGGGATCAACGCGCCGAAATCAACAGCCTCGCCCTGAAGCTCCCCCGCAAACTGGCGAGCGGGCTCCTGGGTATCAAACCCTTCGCTACGAAGGGGAAATCTCTGTTTATCCCGGGTTCGGCTCCGGCCGGCTGCGGGGGCCGTCCGCAAGCGCCCGGGACGGGTCACAACTGATCCAGCGCGGGGGCGTCCAGGGGGGCGGCGATGGTCTCCCGGTGCATTTCCCGGTTGAGCATAAAGAGGCTCAGCTCGGTTCCTGCGGGAAGCCGGTAGGGGACAGTAAATTCGCCGCCCTGGTAGTTTACGGCAACAAGCTGCCTCCGCTCCCCGCTGGGAAGCAGGGCTTCCAGCCTGACCGAGAGCGGGTAAGGGTTCACCGGGATCTGGTAACGGAAAATGGCGAAGATCTCCCCCGCCTCCAGTTTCTCCGGGGGGCTGACCGCCAGACGCACCCGCGTGCCGGCGGGGGCCTGGGTATCCCCCTCGGGTTCCTGGCTGAGCACGGTTTCGCCTCTTCCGCCCTCGTCCGGGTCTTGCAGGGAGAAGAAGAAATCGATCCCGCTTTGACTTATCTGGGCCAGGGCCTGTTCGATGGAAAGCCCGGTAAGGCTGGGTATGCTGCGGAAAGTTTCCCTTGGCCCCCGGCTTACCACGAATTCAAGCGCCGTCGGCCCGGATATCCCCGTTCCCGGCTCGGGGCTCTGCTGGAGGATGAGCCCGGCGGGTTCGGAAGAATACTCGTACATAAAGGGTTCCCGCAGGGTAAAGAGGGGCTGCGCCGCCGCCCCCACGGAATTGGCCTCGGCCACGAGGGTTCGCAGTTCCATCCGCACCTCGTCGATGTCGCGGCCCAGGTAATTTTCCACCGTGTTGATCAACACCCCCCGGCTTACCACCAGGCGGATCCGGCGGCCCGCCTTGACAATGGCGCCCGCCCGGGGTTCCTGTTCCAGGATAAGCCCCTTATCCAGGGATGACTGGGAGTAGCGGAGCTGGATCCGGGGGTATAGTTCCTTGGTCTGCAATTCCAGCAGGGCTTCGGTAAGCTCCTTGTTCCGGACATCGGGAACCATGGTCTGCTCCGCGCCGCGGACGGCGATGAAAAAAACCGATGCCGCGATAAGGCCGACAAAGACTATAAGGCCGCAGGCCATGGAAACGAAGAGCTTGAGATGGTTGGCTATGTAGCCCTCTATTAGATCCGTATTCAGCTTGATAAAGCCCATGCTTCCTTAACCGTTGCCCTCTGAGGCGGCGCCGCAAAGTCCTAAACGCGCGCCGGTAAAGTCCCGCGCCCCGTTGAGAAAGGCCCGCCATTCCAGGGCCTTTCTTGCCTGGTACTGGAGTGCCTTAAGAACCAGGACTCCGTTTCCCGTTTGTACCAGTATCCCCCGCCCTTTGTCTACGCCCAGGACAAGGCCCGGGGGGGAACCGGGAAGGGAAGGCCCCGCCCGGGGTTCCGCCTCAAGGATATAGAGCCGCTCCTCTCCGTGGTAAGTCCAGGAGAGGGGCCAGGGATTGTAGGCCCGGATTTTGGCGTCTATCCCCGCGGCATCGGCGCTCCAGTCGATGAGGCCGTCTTCCTTGGCGATCAGGGAGCAGTAGCTTGCCTCCCGGCGGTCTTGGGGCCTGGCTTCCAGGTTTCCCGCCTCCATGCGCCGGAGCAGGGCGGGAAGGAGTTCCGCTGCCTTGCGGGCCATAAGGGCGCTGAGGGAAGCGGCGGTTTCCCTGCCGCCAAGGGGTATCCGCTCCTGCGCCAGAATATCCCCGCTGTCCAGCTCCGGGGCAAGGCGCTGGATCGTTATCCCCGTTTCCCGGTCGCCCGAGAGGATCGCCTGGGGGATAGGAGCGGGCCCCCGGTGTCTGGGGAGAAGGCTCGGATGGATATTGATCCCCCCCAGGGGGAAAAGGGCGAGAAAGCGGGGGCCGAAGATCCTGCCGTAGGCGAAACTTACCAGCAGATCGGGCTTCAGCGCCGCGGCAAGTTCCCGGGCCCCGCCTTTAAGGCTTTCCGGCTTGATCACCGGAAGGGGGGGAAGCCCCCTGTCGGTAAAGCGCCGGGAAAGGGCCTCCGCCGCGGCCCCCGTGTCGGTGGGTTCGGGGCGGCCGCGCCGGCCCCTGGGGCTGTCCGGATTGGTAAGCAGCCCGACAAGGGTGATACCCGCCTCCTCCGCCGGTTCCAGCATCAGGTTTCCCAGCGCCTCAAGGGCGGGGACGGCAATGGCGGGACTCCCCGCGTAAAGCACCCTCACCCGGCTTCGGGGGCTTTCTCCCCCGCCGCTATTTTATCGAATTTCGCCAGAACCCGCTCCCGCCTCCGGGGGGGAAGCCGCTCGATAAACCGAACCCCCTCCAGGTGTTCGTACTCGTGGAGGATCACCCTGGCAAGGATGCCCTCGGTTTCCAGAGTGAAGGGCCGGCCCTTCACATTCCAGGCCTGAATCTTGATCGCCCGGGGGCGAACCACATCGGCCCAGACGCCGGGGATGGACAGGCAGCCTTCCTCGTATTTTACGGTTTCCTGGGAGGTGGCGGTTATCGAGGGATTGATAAACACTCTGGGCTCATCCCCCTCTACGTGGATCACGAAGATCCGCTTTAAAAGACCAACCTGGGGCCCCGCCAGCCCCACCCCTTTCTGTTTGTGAAGGGTATCGATCATCTCCGCCGCGATTTTCTCAATTTCCCCGTCTATATCCTCAACCGCCTCCGCCTTCCGGCGGAGCAGATCATCCCCCAAAATAATCACCTTCATAAGTCTAAGATACCAGATAAGGAACCCCGAAACAATCGGCAGGGCAAAAGCCTCGGCAGGCTGATAACACTAAAATGTCCGATAAACCCGCCGGCTTTACCGGGCTGCCGGGAAATTTTGCCACGAACCTCACGAACCTCACGAACCACACTAACCGCGCTAATCCGGGTTAAAAACCCCTCGGACTCAAGGCAATTTGGATGAAAATTGGGGTTTCCGGCCTAAAAGTTCGTGCGGTTACTGTGGTTCGCGGCTATCCCTTTATCCGTACTTTTGCCTAAACAAGGTGGTAGTACCTTGTAAACTCTAATTTGCAGGATATGGAATAATGAAGAATTTGTAACCACGAAGGCGCACAAAGGCGAAGAAGGGAGGAAAAAAGAAGGGAGAAACATAGTATTCTGAGCATTTCCCAAAACCCGGTTGGTTTCGGAAAATGCTCTTGAAAAAGCGGTCTAAAGCCCGCTTTTTCCCATAAATTTAAGGCAGCTTTCCCAAAAGCTGAAGTTTTGGGAAAGCC
>JAIRRU010000136.1 GCA_031255815.1 Treponema sp.
CGGGTGTATTCATGGATGTATCTATTGTGACGCAAGAAGTAAATGTTATAATATCGACCATGAATTTGAGGATGTGGAAATAAAAATTAACGCCCCTGTGTTGTTGGAACAGAAATTAAAATCCAAACGGAAAAAATGTATGATTGGTACCGGCGCAATGAGCGATCCATATGTTCCTATAACTGAAAATCTGCGTAATGTAAGGACTTGTTTGGAAATAATAGAAAAATACGGATTTGGGCTGGCAATTCAAACAAAATCAAATTTAATACTGAATGATATGGATTTGTTAATAAAAATCAACAAAAACGCGAAATGTATTGTGGAAATAACCCTTACAACATTTGACGAAAAATTATGCAAAATAATAGAACCGAATGTATCCACAACAAAAGAACGGTTTGAAGTATTAAAAATAATGCGGGATAATAACATTCAGACCATAGTATGGTTAAGCCCGGTATTGCCATTTATAAATGATACGAAAGAAAATTTGATTGGAATACTGGACTATTGTATAGTGGCAGGGGTATACGGGATAATATGTTTTGAAATGGGGTTGACCTTACGGGAAGGGGACAGGGAATATTACTATAAAAATCTTGATAAAAGTTTTCCCGGAATAAAGGAAAAATATATAAAACGATACGGAAATAATTATATACTAACCAGCGATAACAACAAAGAACTAATGGGAATATTTAATAAAACATGCGATGAAAATAGTATAGTACATGATGTAAAAGAATTATTTAATTATATGTATACATATGAAGAAAAAAATAAAAAAGGGCAATTGGAATTATTCTGATCAACAACCTCGCCCTAAAGCTCCCCCGCGAACCGGTGAGCGGGCTCCTGGGTATTAAACCCTTCGCTACGAATAAAAAACAGAAAAACTTCGCATAACGGGGCTTTATGCGCTTCGCCGCCGGTATGCGGCTCGGCCTCCGCAACGGCTAGGTCATTCCGCTACGCTTCATTCCCACGCTGCTGCTCCGGCACATTTTGCCGGCCCCGGAAATGCCGTGCAAGCCCTTATCCGGGCCGCCAAACCGTCATGCACAGCCGGAACGTCAGGCGCATAATTTTTGAGGCTGTTTCAAAACTTCAGTTTTTGGAACAAGCTCACCTTCAACTTTTTCATCCGCCTTTTGAATAGAGACTGGATACTAATGGGTAAATTTCAGGGTAAAGGCCAGCTTCCAGCTTTCCCCGGGTTTGACGGCCGCCGGGAAAAACGGCATAACGCAGGATGACTGGTAGAGGCCCGGGCCGCCCCAGGTTTCCGGCGCGGTTCTTCGGGAAAAAATCCAGGCGCTAAAGGGCCTGTCCGCGCCCAGGCTGATGATCGCTTCGTTTTTAAGATCCTGGAATTTAAGGAGATCCGTGTCCCGCGCCGCCAGAACGTTTCCCCCCAAAGCGCCCTCCCCGGTTTCGGGTTTCAAGACCCCCGCGCCTTTAAGAACCCGCACGAAGTTTTCCCCCTCCCCGGGGAAGGACAGATCGATGCTGGAAGCGAAAAGAAAACCGGCTTCTTCCCTTCCCGTGTTGGACAGGGTGTAGTTTACCGTCAGCGTGTCCCGGTGGAGGCGGTAGCTTTTCTCCACGCCCAGGGCGCGGAAGGGCCCTCCCCCCGGGGTTTCGGCAGCGGGGGGGAGGTAAAAGGAGGCCTTCCCCCGCGCCTTGTCCATCTCCCTCAGGTCAAAGCGTTCCTCCCCGCAGTCCCGGATCCCGTCGTTCCGGCCGGAAAGGATATCCGCGGGGGAAAAATCAGCGGGCAGGATCCGGTCGGTAAAGGCGGCTTTCCGATTCCGCCTCCCCCTGGGGCCGGGTTCCGGCTGATCGAAGGTGTCCAGGTAGTTCCAGGAATTGGGCAGGTAATCCAGTTCAAAGACACCCGCCCCCAAAAGCCGGACGTAGCAGTTGATCCTGTCGCCCCGGAAGAGGTATTCGGTCTCATTATCAAAATCGAAATCAAAATTCATCAGGGAAGGGATAAAATCCCCCGCCTCGCGGGTTATCTTTTCCGCCTCCAGAAGGGCCTTGTACGCGGATCGCCTGATCGCCGGGCGGTATATGCCCCCGTTTTCCGCGGGATAAAAAACATCGATCCCCTGGGCCTTCCAGAGTTCCTCCAGGGCGGTCCGCTTACGGGACTTGTCCCCCCGGAGCTGGTTTGCCAGGGTATGGGAAAAGATCATCTTGGAGTAAATCCCGTTTGCCTCGGGGTAGTCCAGGAGGTACTGCCGCAGGAAAAGCCGCCCGCCGTTCTTCCCGTTCCCGCCCCCCTCCATGGAACTGGGGAAACAGGCCCGTACAAGATCCCGGCGGCCTTTAAGATAGCGGCCCGGGCTGGTAAATTCCAGGAAAGATTCGCAGGAGTAAAGGCCCTCGAAGAATTCCTGCCAGAAAAGTTCCGCCTCCCCCGGGTTTTTAAGTTCCCCGGAAAGCTGATCCGGATTGTCCGGCAGAAGGCGGCCGGGGCCCGGGAACACGGAAACCAGCCAGTCCCGGCCGGCCGGAAGGGCGGCGGCCATTTTTTCCAGAGCCGCCCGGGGCCTGTTGCCCCAAAGCGGGTCGCCGGTCTGTCCCTGCACCGGAAAGACCGCGATGAGCTTTCCCTGATCCTCGCTGATACAGGGGGCGTAGAGATCCCTGCCGGAAAGCCCCGCCAGGGCGAACTGGCTTTCGCTTAAAAAAGTATAAGCTATACCGCAGCTTGCCAGGGAAGCCACCAGGTTTTGCTCCCAGTCCATGGCAGGTATCCAGCAGCCCTGGGGTTTCTTCCCGAAACGCTTGCGCAGGTAGGTGGTCAAAAGCTCCACCTGGCCTATCCTGTCCTGCTGGGGGATGACGGAGAACAGGGGCTCGTAAAAGCCGCCGCCCAGGATCTCCACCTGCTTGGCGGAGACCAGATCCTCGATAAACACGAGAAACTCGGGGTATACCCGTTCCAGCCAGTTGAGCAGGGTTCCCGAACAGTGGAGGGTTCCCTGTATTTTGGGAAACTTAAAGAGTGTCGAGATAAAGGGGCGCAGCCGGAGCGTATAGACTTTTTCGAATTCCTCATCCCCCGCCCCGTAAGGGACATGAAAATGAGCGCCCACTATAATATGCAATTTTCCGGCCATGTTCGCGGTTAATCCTGTATGCCGTTCGGTTTAACTTGGGGGCCTTCCCGGAACTTCCGCTCTCGGGAAAGCTGCCTTTAAATTCATTTGAGCTTGTTCCAAAACCCGGCTGGCGCGGAAACTCCGTTTCCGGTGAAACAAGCTCATTTTGCTTATTTTAAAGTATAAACGGAGAAAGGGGAAGAACCCGCGCTTCGGTTGGATTTTACGGGAGACAGCAGGGAACCGGGCCGGAAACGCCGCGCCCAAGCGGGTTTCGGGGAGCGCTCAGCCCAAGGCCCTGAAAAACAGCGCCGCCACGGAAGCAAAAACAAGGGACATGATGCCCAGGGCGATAAGCGCCAGGGGGCTTCCCCTTAAAAAACGGGGAACAGCCTCAAAATCGGCCCGGCGGCGGATCTCCTCCAGGGCAAGGGCCGGGAACAGTATCCCCAAAACAAAGGAAAAGGCAAGCGCCGCCGCCTCCAGGGTATTGGCCGCCGTGTGCAGGGTCAGAAAAAGGGCGGCGGGAATCAGGCCCTCGTAGGCGCTGACGGTTCTGAAAACAGGCGCCCAGTCCCATTTCCGGGGGAGAAAACGCCTGAAAAGAGCCTCAAAACCAGCGCAAACCGGGACGCTGAGGGGGAAAATAAGGATGAAGCGGAAAAAACCGAGCCTCAGAGGCCCCAGGAGGAAGGTAAAAACAAGCCACAGAACCAGAACCGACAGGAAGATCACCCCCCCCTCCAGAAGGCGGAAGGCGCAGCAGGCCCTGTGCTCCTTCTTTTCCACCGCCAGGGCCCGGATCCCCAGGCCGAAGCGGAGAACCAGATTACAGGCCAGGGCCGCGAAAAGCCCCAGTCCGGCCAGGGTACTCACCGGCCTTCCTCCTGCCGGAAGATCTCCAGCCGTCTAAAGAGAACGATCCCGTAGCCCAGAAGGAACAGCGCCCCGGGGGCGGCGGCTATTATCCTGATGGGGAAAAAGGCCTCCTCCTCCGCGATAAAGAGGAAAAAGATCCCCTCCGGGCCGCCGGGCAGGGAAAGGGTGCAGAAGCCCAGGGGCTCCCGGATAAACGCGAAGACAAGGATCAGCGCCGAAAGGCTGAGCGCTTCGGAGTATGCCTTGGACAGAATATCCGCCGGGCTGAGGCTTTCAGTCCGATCCAGTATGCCCGAAGCCATACAGCAGATCGGGGTAAGGAAAAGGATAAAAAAGGTCTCCAATACCAGGAAGGGGCTGATAAACCAGAGGAGCAGGTCGTATACGCTGGCTATGACCGAAACCAAGAGCGCCAGGATCCACCGCTTCCCCTTCCGGGGCAGTATCCGGCCGGCCGCGCCGTGGACAAGGGCCGACAGGGCATAGACCCAGAGCAGGGAACCGGCGGCAACCAGGGCGAAGGCGAGCCTTCCGGAGGAAAGGATAAGGACGCTGCTGCCTATCAGGCTGTTCAGGGGCGAGCGGCTGCCCCAAAAATTGCCGCCCTCATTCAAATTCACCGCCGGCCTCCCCTTCTTATCAGTTCCTCGTCCGCCTCTATCCGGCGGATATATATCTTCAGGATTCCCGGAGGAATACGATCGAAAACCTGTTGCCCGTGGTTCCCCAGGGGGATGAGCCGATCCACCTTCCCCTGGCTGTCCAGGAGCGCCCCAACGGGCAGGGCGGCCCCCTCGTTAAGGAGGGGGAAGATAAGCATGGTTCCGGCTGAATCCGTCAGGCTGAAACGCCGGCCCAGGGCTTCGCGGCCGGAAAACTGCCGGGGCAGGGGCTCCGAAAGGCGGACGCTCTCCTTCCGGGCGGCCAAAGAGTGGTTTGCCGCCTGGATCAGCCTGAAATCCCTTACCGATCCGGTAAGGATCCAGAGCAGCGCCCCGGTAAGAACAAGCCCGCCTATCCAGCCCCCCAGGATCGCCGTATCCTTCATTTTCAGGCCCGGAAAGTCAAAAAAACTCATACGGGAACCCCCTTAGGCCCGGCGGGGGAGGCCCCGGAAGGAAGGAAAGCCTGCCCGCGCTGCCGCCGGGAATAGAGGAACCGATCCTCCAGAAGCCGGATAAGAGGGGTAAGGGCGTTTACCAGGGCTACGGCGAAGAAGGCCCCGTAGGGCTCGGCGCCCGGATAGCGGAAAACGAATGAAAACAGAGCCCCGAGAAACACCGTCACCAATATTCCCGCGCTGGATTTGGCCCCGGTAACGGGATCCGCCATAAGGAGGAAAGCCGCCGCCAAAGTCCCCCCGGAAAAGAACCCGAAAAGAACGTCCCCGCTTCCCGGCGGCCCTCCGTAGAAGATCCCGCCGAATATCCGGATAAGCAGGGCGTAGGTCCCCAGGTAAACCGCGGGAATCCAGGGGCGGATCGCCTGGGAGGCAACGATAACCGCGGTTCCCAGAAACAAAGCGGCAATGCCCCTGTCGGCGATTATGCCCGGATCGCGGGAGAAAAAGAGCGAGATATAACCCGGGGGGAGTTCCGATCCGGTAAGGGAAAAGATGCCGCGGTTAAGAAAGCCCGTTACCGCCGCGTCTATTCCCGAAAAGGAGGAGCCCCCGGCGTTCAGCCTGAGAATTCCCAGCGGGGAACCCTGGGGGTCGCTCAGGCCCTGCCCCAAGGCCGCGGACAGGGCCGAAAAGGAGGAGTTTTCCAGGGCGGCGTCAAAGGCATGGGGCCAGGAAAGGCGGACGAAAAGCCAGGCCCCCAGGGCGGGGTTCATCCAGTTCGCGCCTAATCCCCCAAAGCTAAACTTGACCAGCAGCATGGCAAAAACCACCCCCGCCGCCGCGTACAGGGGATTGATCTGGTTGGGCAAAAGCAGGGTAAGAATCATGGCCGACGCGGCGGCGCTCCCGTCGGAGACCCTGCCGCCGGGCAGGGCGCCTTCCCGGCGGAAAAAATGCTGCGCCCAGAATTCGACGCCCAAGGCGGTAATCAGGGCGGCCAGGGCTAATTCAAGGGAGATGAAACGATCCGTCCAGGACGATTGCAGCACGGCGGCGCCCGTGCAGGAACACACCAGGAACATACGCAGGGGCGTCGAACGGGCAAGATTAACCTGGGGGTTCTGTTTAATCAGGGTATTCTGCACTTTAGCCCTCCCCGGAAGCGTTCAGGATGACGCTTGAAAGGGGGAGGCGGGAGGGGCACACCACATCGCAGCAGCCGCAGCCGTGACATTCCCCCAGCCAGCCGCCCGCGGGAGGCTGGAAGTTCCCGCCCTCGATTTTTTTAAAGAGCTCCTCCGGATCAAGCCCCACCGGGCAGACCGTCCGGCAGTCGCCGCAGCCGATGCAGTTCTGGGGGGCGCTTTTTTTGGACTGGTTTTCCAGAATGGCAAAAACCGCGAAACTGGTCTTAACAATCGGTTCATCCAAATCAACCACCCTCTGGCCCAAAAGGGGGGAGCCGGTGGCGATCCGTTTCGGCTTTTCGATAAAACCCCCGCACTCGTCAAAGACCTCGCCTATCCGCGTGCCAATCCGCACCCTCATTACCTGGGGGCGCCTGACCGCGGAGCCGCCCACGCTTACATAACGATCCAGAATGGGTTTCTTCAACCTTACCGCGTCATAAACCGCCGCCAGGGTCGCGGGCCCCAATATAAAGAGGGAATCCAGCGCAACAGATTCCTTTTTCTCGTAGCTTCGCAGGATCAGCTCCAGTTCCCGGCGGTTCCGCTGGGGGTACCGGGATCCGGTCAGCACCAGGGAAACGGGAATATCGTAATTGCCCGCCTCGGCGAGAAACAGGTTCCCCAGATCCTTTTTCTGCCGGGAAACGGCAAACACAAGGCGCCGGGCGCCCGTCATGTTTGCCGCGATAACGCCGCCTTCCACCACCGCCTTGAACCTTTCCCGGCAAAGCGCGTAATCCGCCGCCAGCCAGGGATCGTCAAACACGCAGCGGACAACCAGGCTCAGAGGCTCGGGGGAGGATCTTGCGCCCGAAACAATCTCCGACAGGGGGCGGCCGGAACCCTCCATCTCCACCACGCCATATTCGGATACGATATGCTGAAGTTCGTATGGGGAAAGCCCCGACCAGGGGGAAAGGCCCTCCGCCTTTCCCAGCTTTTCAAAACTCCCCCCCATGCTGATAACCAGGGCCTCGTTGCTGAGCCCGTTCGCCGTTTTCCAGGAGACCAGGCTAACCACCTTGCCGGGGACGGTGGCATGCACGTTGGCGGAACCTGTGCCCTGCCCCCGCCCGATAAGCATGCCCTCCTTAACCCGATCCCCTACCGTTACGACAGGATAGGCCCGGCCCCCCGAATGCTGGGTCAAGGGGATGATCGACAGGCCGGGAAGGCAGGCGGTTACGCTGGAATTTCCGGAGGGAGCCGTGGAATCTTCGAAAGAAAGCCCCCCCCGGGGGAACGAATACACTCTCATCACGCGGCTACCCGTTTATCGTTGTACAGGGAAGGCTTTCGTTTTCCCCCGCCCCTGCGGGCAGGGCCGGCAAAGGCGGGTATGCAGATAAGCAGGGTGCAAAGGGCCGGAAAGAATCCGGCAAGAGAAGAACCGCCGCCTCTGAGGTCATCCGCATCCATAAAAACCTGGTTTTCCAAAAAAGCCATAAATCCTTCAAGCGAAAAAGGCGGAATATCCCCCTCAAGACCCTGAAGCCCGGGAGAGACATCCGTAATAAGTCCGTCTTGGCCTACATTATAGTGATAATACCCCGGTTGGGCAAATCCGGCGCCCAGGGGCAGCAGGGAAAAACCGCTCTGGAACAGCGCGTGGGCTTCGTATTCGGCGGCGCTGATGGGCGCGGGCCAGGACTCCGCTTCCCAGCGGCTTCCCCCGGACAGGGCGGCCTCCGGCTGCCTGATTTCGTCAAGCCAGGCGAGGGGCCGGGGAGGGTCGAAATCGAAGGAGGAGAGGGAAAAAACCGCCGAAATGAGGGAGGCGCAGGCAAAGGGAAGCATGGTTTTGGGGAACTCGGGCCCGGCCCGGGTCTCCATGATTATCACCGGGACAAAAGGCACATGCCCCCCCCTGTTCCGGGTCTCCAGCGTGAAATACGAAAAAAAAATTCCCATAAAAGCCGCAAAGCTTCCCGCCGCAAGCAGGGGCCCGGCTTTCCCCAGCACCGCGGAGAGAACGTAGATCCCGGCAAGGGAAAGCCCGAGGAGCCAGTGGAAACGGTAGGGAAAGCCGCTCCGCCGGATGCCGGCAAGGAAGCCCCGCTCTTTCCGCCCGAAAGAAGCGGTAAAGCGCAGGGAAAAGCAGATTTCCCGCACCGGCTCCAGGAGCAGCCCCGCCAGCAGGCAGAGGATCGCCCCCATGGCGAAGCCCGGGGAACCCAGAAGGCTGAGGCCTGCCAGAGGCGGGACCAGGTGGAAGGCCAGCAGGCGGGGGCGGAGCAGGAAACAGAGCCCCAGCCCGGCCAAAAGGTAACAGAGAAGGTACAGGCCGGAAAAGCCGCGCCCGGCGGCGGCCTTAACGGAGGCCGCGGCGGCCCGGAGCGAGGCCTCCCCGGGAAAGATCAGGGTGTGGGGGGTCTCCCCCATCAGATCGCGGATCGTCTTTTCCACCGAGCGGTAAAGGGCGGGCCGGAAAACAGCGTCAAAACGCAGGGCCGAATCGTCAAGGGGGATAAAAAAGTAACGCTTCCCGTTCCGGACAAAGAAAGAGCGGAGCCGCCCGGCAAAACCGTCGTTCCTGGGATCAAAGGCTTCCACCCTGTCCTCGTACTGATCCAGGGGAACCCGGATGATCCGGTTAAAATCGTTCAGCAGCACCCACTGGGACGACTCGGACAGGGTCTCCCTGCCGGAGGCTTCCAGGTTCAGGGCCTGGTTCAGGGCGGCCGCCGTTTCCCGGTCGGCGGCCGCCTGGTCAAGTTCGAGCACCGCGAAAAGCGGCCCTTCCGCCACGCGGTTCACTGCCGGCGCGGAAACGGGGAAAAGCGCGGCCAGGGCAAAGAGCAGGGCCCCCAGGATCAGGGAACAGAAGCTTAGAACCGGAAGGGGGTTTTTTAAAACCATAGAACGGAAACCCTACAAAAACACGAAGGCGGCGGATATAAAGATGCCCAAAAGGCCCCCCACCGCCACCTCCAGCGGCGTATGCCCCTGGATTTCCTTTACCGGATGGTATTCCGTATCCAACTTTTCCGACACCTGCCTGCCCAGGATATTGAGAATCCGCGCCTGGATACCCGAAGAACGGCGTACCCCCATAGCGTCCCGCAGCACTACCAAGGCGAACCAGAAGGAAAGCTGGAAAATGTTTGAACCCGGCCCCTCCACAAAAGCGAAGGATGTGGCTATGGAACATACCAGGGCGGCGTGGCTGGAAGGCATGCCGCCGGTGCGCCAGACCAGGGTCTCCAAAGTATCCCGGAAATTTCTTTTCCGGGAGCTTATCAAGTGAATGATCATTTTTAAAAACTGGGCCATACAAAAACTGGTTATTGAGGAAAGAAATATCTGATTTTCCAGAAAAGCCTTAAGCGGCCCCGCCCTTAAAGGCATAGAAAAAAGCATTATACCATGTTCCTCCAAGTAAAGGGGGACTGTCAAGACTCCGCCGGATACGGGGCCGGAACCCCGAAACCCGGCCTCCGGAAAAATCCTCCGGTTCATACTGAATGAATAAGCGCTACCCCCGCCCTTTGCGCGCCTTTTCGCCCGGCCTTCGGCCCGGTGGTAAATTTCTTGAATTCATATGAGGCTTTCCCAAAACTTCAGCTTTTGGGAAAGCTACCTTAAATTTATGGGAAAAAGCGGGCTTTAGACCGCTTTTTCAAGAGCATTTTCCGAAACCAACCGGGTTTTGGGAAATGC
>JAIRRU010000201.1 GCA_031255815.1 Treponema sp.
TCTCCGGGGGTGTAGCTCAGTTGGCTAGAGCGTGTGAATGGCATTCACAAGGTCAGGGGTTCAATTCCCCTCACCTCCAAACAATTGATTATTGCCAATAGACTTATCATTACCCTTAAAGGCCAACATAACTCAAAAAAGGCAACAGAGGTGAGGGGAATTGAAGCAAAGCCCCCGCCGACCACCGGGAGGAAAAGCGGACAGGATGTCCGCGTCAGGGGGCGGAGCCGGGCTGGAGGGCTCAAACACGACGTTTGCGCCCGGAAGCCAATTCCCCTCACCTCCAAATAATTGATCACAGCCAATAGACCCATCATTATCCTTAAAGGCCAACATAACTCGAAAAAGGTAACAGAGGTGAGGGGAATTGAAGCGGAGCCCCCGCCGACCACCGGGAGGAAAAGCGGACAGGATGTCCGCGTCAGGGGGCGGAGCCGGGCTGGAGGCCAATTCCCCTCACTTCCATCTGATCTGTCCGTGGTAAATTCCTGTTTTTTCGTAACATGAGTTAATAATATGCTGCCGTATGGCAATGGGTTCTGTGGAATGATATGCCATTGGCATAAAAAGGGTCGGCTATGACCTAAAATTTGAGCCGAATTCTCTCTTGTTTGCGGGAAAAGGAGAAAATTCCGGTTTATTACATCCTTTTCATCTTTCGTTTATAATATTCGTACCATGGTTTTTTCAAAACCGGGGAATAATATGCAAATAAAACCTCCATAAATGTTGAAAAATCGAAAAGAATGTGGTAAAATTTTATTCTGTTAAATATTTCATTAATATTTCAGGAAAAGGTGCCGATTATAAACAATTGTAATCGGTCTCCGTAACGAGTGACGGGGAGCCGCGGATTAAAGGGATTTAACCGCGGATGGACACAGGCCGGCACGGGCTTTTGGGCGGAAAATCCGCTTTTGTCCGTATGGCCTGCGGGGTTTTTCTTAATTGTTTTCTTGCGTCCAGATGCCCTGTTATGCCTGTGGAAAAACAGGTAAAAAATGGAGAAGCGGCATGAAAGTACGGAGCATAGTTTGGCGGAACGGATACGGCAGAAATCTGCGGGTTCTGGTTTTTTCTTTATCAATCATGGCGGTTCTGGGCGGATGCCCCCTGCCCATAGCGCAGCAGCACCCTGCTCCCAATGATCAGGCCGGATTGGAGAGCAGCGGCATCCAGATGGTGCTGGACTACGACTTGCAGCACTATGTGCCGGTTCCGGCGGCTGGGGCCGTAGCGGTTACGGAACTTGAACGGCAGGATCTGAGAATAACGGTTCAATGGAAGAACGCGGCCGGGTCGGATATAAATGCCCCAAATCCTTTTATCCTGCATGAGGTGTACCAGGCGGAGATCACCCTGGATGCGAAGAGCCCCTATATTTTCAACGTGAGTATCCCCTTTAGATATCTCACCGCCGAAGCGGAACTCAAGGGCAACAACGCCGATACAAAACACCGTATCCTGAACGTCTCGTACAAACCGGCGGAAGTCCCCCCGCCGATAAGCGACATTTACCTGACACCCTACATTCCCGCGCCGGTAACGGGGAATAACCCGGTAACATGGTTCTCCGCGGGGACCTACGGGGGCGAAGTACAGTGGCAGATCGGTGCGACTCCCGTGCCGGCGGGGATTTTCCAGCCGGACTCCATATACACGGCGAGGGTAACGATGACCCCCGCGCAGGGTTATAGATTCGCCGCGGAATGTAATGTTACCCATAGCGGCGGCAGGATCGGCGCATTCAGTACCTCAAGCGAAGGCCGGCTCTCGGGGATCATCACCTTCTTTGCGACGGACGTCACCCTGATATCTCGCTTCTCGGCTGATTTCGGAACTGAAAATGACAGCGTCATTGATTTGATACGGGCGGGAAGGGGCCGGAGTTCCCTGAACCTTAGGCTGATACCGGAAATAGAACTGCTGGAATTGAAGCAGGGGACGGATCTTGGGGAGGAGGGACTGATCCTCAAATACGATCCCTCCAACCTGACGGATCCCGACATAACCAATAGCCCCGGGAATCTGATTATTGACGGCGACGGCCTGACACTGAATCTCAGCGGCACGGGGAGCGGCCACCCCCTTATCACCGTGGGGAACGGTGTAACGCTGACCCTGCGGAACATCACCCTGAAGGGGCTGGCGTCATCGCAAAACGCTAACACCGATATCCAAGGCGACGATGACGACAACAACAGCGCCCCCATGTTCAAGGTGAAAAACGGCGGAAAGCTTATCATAGAGGGCGGCGTGCTGATCACGGAAAACGACGCCGGTGACACCGGCGGTGTGCATGTTGAAAGCGGCGGCGAGTTCATCATGAACGACGGGGCGATATCCAGAACTACCGGCGCTGTGAAAGTCGACTCGGGCGGCACATTCACCATGAACAACGGGACCATTCGGGACAACAAGTCCATCCGAGGCACCGGCGTGGATGTAGATGGTATCTTCACCATGAACAACGGGACCATCAGCGGGAATACCGCCACGTATGACAACGGCGGCGGCGTATGGCTCAATGGTAATGGTCAGATGATCATGAACGGCGGGACCATCAGCGGCAATACGGCGACCGACAAGGGCGGCGGCGTAAGCGTGGGGAGCCCGGAGAATGTATTCATCATATCCGGCGGGACCATCAGCGGCAATACGGCGGGCAACATGGGCGGCGGCGTGTATATAGCGGGCGGTGCGTGCGCCATGAACTACGGAACCATCAGCGGTAATACGGCGGCCAATTCTGGCGGCGGCGTGTGTGCGGAGGGCGGTGTATTTTCCATGAACTACGGGATCATCAATGGTAATAAGGTGACCAATGGAAACGGCAACGGCGGCGGCGTGTATATAGAGAACGGTGTATTCACCATGTCCCTCGGTATCATCAGCGGCAACGGCATCAACCCCAGCGACACTGAAACCGGATATGGGAACGGCAAGGGCTGCGGCGTGTATGTGAAGAACAACGGCACATTCCGCAAGACCGGCGGCACGATTAACGGGTTAGTCAGAGATGGAATTGCCGAATGGGAAGACGCGAACCAGCAAAATTACTACAACTTCCAGGTAGATAGAAGTGGTGGTAGCCATGTAGTACAACCCTATAGTAACACTGCCTCCGGCACCCCTGGAGGCTATATGATAGGATACGCGGTCTATTTTGATGACGGTGGCGGCGGCAAGTGGCGCGACTTAACTGCGGGGCCGGGGTGTGACCTGAGCACGGATGCATCGTCTCTCACCACCAACTGGAATGAATCCTACCCGCCATGAGGCATGGCGGCGAAAACCGGGGATGTACTTAAGGGAACTTCTAAAAACTTCAGTTTTTAGAAGTTTTCCTATGCTTGGGAACTTTAACAATGTAGATAGGGAGGAAAGAGGGTGTTAACAACATGGCGAAACAAAATTTTTTAACTGCTTTTTTTTGCTTTTTTTGTTTTTTCCTGTTTTTTCCGCCCTGTACAAGTTCGGCTCAAACGCCGCCTGCCGGGATGGAAGGCGGGGATGCCGTCCCGCTCCCGGAAGTAGCGGTAATGCCCTTTGCCGGGGAAGATGAGGTGTTGAGCGTTGTGCTGCGCGACGCTACCCTCAATGAAGTGCAGGGGCTCGGCGGGTATAATCCCCGGTTTGTTTCCGGGGAGGAATATCCCGGGATCCTCAGCCTCCCGCCGGACGAGCCCCCCGGCCCAGCCTTTTTGGGAAGCTCGCAATACGCGCTTACCGGGAAATTCTATTTCGATTTTGAAGAAGAGATGTGGCATTTTCAACTCTGGCTGTGGAACTCCGGCGACGGTTCCCTGGTGTATACCGACAAATTGGTTGCCGTAGACAGCGATGAGTCTCTGAGTTATTTGTCCGCCATGGTAAGCTGGATTTTCTCCCGCATACCCAAAGAAGAAACAGAGGAACCGGATTCCCGCTTAGAGGTACCGGACAGCGCGGCTGATACAGCCGGCGCGCCCGATCCGCGGTACGAGGTAGAGAACGATATTCAGACAGACGATCCCCAGGTAAAAAACGATCCCCTCGACAACTGGCTGTATCTGGGCCTGCGGGCGGGCGGATCGTTCCGGTTCTATACCCTGCCGGAATTGACAAAGGATTACTATTTCAACTCTCCTTTAGATTTTACCTACGAAGCCTCTTTCCAGGTCGCGTTCAAGTTCCTGCCTTTTATGAGCGTTCAGGCCGAAGCGGTTTTTACCCAGGACAGCGCCAAGTTTCAGGGGCCCGAATACCACCAGTCTGCCAGCGGCGAATCCTGGCATATCTTCTATACCGACAGGTATAGTTCCATGTCCCTGCTGTTCCCCGTTACAATAAAATTCCCCCTGGTCTTTGACCCCTATATCATATCTCCCTTCGGCGGCGTTTATATGGCCTTACCCCTTGGGAAGATGAGGCTGGACTCCAACATCGCAACCAGGAAAATCGGGGAGTTTGACTACGATCTTAACGGGTATTTCGGCCTTACCGCGGGGGTGGATCTGGGAATCCGGGTGGGGCCGGGGATACTCTTTCTGGACGCGCGGTACAGCAGCGATCTCGGAGAAACCATTGTCCGAATAGATGACGGAAGCATAGTAAGTTATAGACGGGCCATGCTGTCCTTTTCACTCGGTTATGAACTGGCTCTGCTGAACAAAAAACGGCGTGTGGGAGGAAAATAATGAAACGAATTCCGGCCGTTTTCATTTTTGCGGCAGTATGGGTTACAATCGTAAATGCCCAGACTCAGGAGGGTGCGGGCACCTGGTATGAAACCGATTCAGAACTTTTGACCGCTTCCCACGCGGTTTTACCCCTGGGAACCGTGGTGCGGGTAACGAATCTGGTAAATGGCAGACAGGTTATCGTTACCATTGATAACCGTATTGAGGATACCCCCGATCAGCTTATCGATATTTCCAGGGCGGCGGCGGATAATCTGGAGATGAATCCTGAAGGCGCCACTTCCGTCCAGATAGAAGTGTTAAGCCGGCGGGCCGAACCCCCGCCTCCCGAGCCTCCCCCTCCCCCGCCGCCCCCTGAACCTCCGCCTCCTCCTCCCCCTGAACCGCCTCCTCCTCCCGAACCTCCACCGCCTCCTCCGCCCCTTCCTCCCCCTGAACCGCCTCCTCCCGAACCTCGGACTGAAACAGAGCCGCTGCCGGCCCCTCCTATAGACAGGCTGGTTCAAGCCCCGGCCAACTGCGCGCCCGCGGCCGCTCCGGAAGAACAGGCCCCTGTTCCGGCGGTTGTTTCTCCTCCGGTTTCAAAGCCCCCGGTCTCCAAACCGGTAAAGCCCGCGCCGGTTGCCGCGCCTTCTCCGCCTCCCCGTCCCGAAGCCGTTCCCGCCCGTATCGTGCCCCGGCGGCCCGATCCGTCCAGTCCCGCAAGTTACCGCTTACAGGTCGGGGCCTTTACGAATGAGAGAAACGCTATGAATGCCTATTCACGTTTGAGGGCCGCCGGTTTTACTCCCAGCTT
>JAIRRU010000220.1 GCA_031255815.1 Treponema sp.
CATAGAGAACCCGCTGGAACCGGGTGGCGCCGTCCACCAGGGCGGCTTCGTGGAGCGTGGGGTCCACGTTGGAAAGGGCCGCGAAATAGATGATCGAAGCGTAACCCGTCTGCTGCCACACGGCGGACCAGACGTAGACGTGCTTGAAGTTAGTCCCCACCGCAAGGATATCCGGGGGCATCTCCCTGGTCAGGAACAGAAACAGCGCCCCGTAGAGGCCGTTCCGGTTGTTCAAAATCTGGAAGATAAGCCCCACCATAACCACGGTGGAAATGAAATAGGGGATATAGGTGACAGTCTGGATCACCTTTTGATAGCCTTTAATGGGCATGGAATTGAGGATCAGGGCGAATAAAATGGGAATGGGAAAGGTAACCAGCAGACTGTAAAACGACAAAGTAAGGGTATTAACCAAAACCTGCACGAACCGGTAGGATTCAAAAAAGCGCCGGAAATTAGTCAGACCGACCCAGGGGCTTCTGAAAATTCCCAGGTTAAAGGTGTATTTTTTAAAAGCGATAACCAGGCCGCCCATGGGCCCGTAGGAAAAAATAAAAAGATACGCCAGCGGGACCAGCAACAGTAAGTAGAGCTGCCGCCGGGCCAGGATGTTAGCCAGAAGGCGATTCCTGTTCCGTACTTTTGCTATATCAATTTTATCCTTCATATCACTGTCCTTCGCTTTGCTTGCCATGGGGAAGAAAAAAAACGGAAGGGAGCCACGCGGCGGCCGGTCGGCGATTCCACGTTTCCCTTCCGATGTCCCGTTTTCTTAGCGGATAGTTTACTTTACCCGGTCGTAGGCTGCCTGGGCCGCCGTAAGCCAGGCCGGCAGCCCCATGCTGTTCAGATCCCGCAGGTAGTTGTTCCACTGGGTGTCGTTGTTGATATCCCTGGTGCCGATGGTAAATTCGGCGATAGCCTGGAGCACGTAGTCGTTAACGTTGCTGATGGGCTCGACAATTCTTGATGCCTCTTCTTCGGTGTATTTCAGGGGAGAGGGCAGAATATGCCGGGGATGGGCCTCCAGGTTGAACTGGTAATTGTATCCGTTTACCATGGCCGCGTAAGAATTCGGATCGTAGGGGGCCTGCAGGCTGCCGCGGGTATTACCCTGCTGCATAGAGGCGTAACGGGGCCCCTGGTTGTGCCAGAACTGCTTGGAAGGAGCGTTCCATATATCGGTGAGTTCTACGATGGACAGGGAGGGGTAGATTCCCATAGCCACATAGGCGTTGGTATCCTGGGCCAGGATCTTGGGGTCCCGGGTCCAGTCCACCCCTTCTTCGCCGAAGCGCTGAATAATGGAAATGGTGTGCTCCAGCATGGAATCCATTACCTTAAAGGCCAAATCGGGGTTCCTGGACTTGGAAGTGATAAAGGTGGTTGATGACGGAACAAAACCGCTATAGGGGCTGTAGGCGATGCCGTCGGGCCCCTTGAAGGGCGGAACCATCCTCATCTCGGCAAAATTGGCGTTCTTATCAACGGAAGCCTGGGGCCAGTTGCTCAAACTCCCCGCCGAGGTAAGAGCCACTATCGCCGTGGCGTTGTTCAACTCCGCCCGGTATTGCTGCTGATCGTTGGTAAACACGGAGGCGGAAAGGACCCCGTCCCTGTACAGGGTGTTGAGGTACTGGAGGGCCTTGCGGAAATTGGGTTCCGTAAAGGGAGCGGTAACCTTGGCTCCGCTGTCGTCAAGGGCGAGGCCGGGCCCGGCACTGCCTTGGGTGTAGAAAACAAAGGAATTGATCAGACCGGTAATAACGTTTTCCCCGTAAGTGCCCCGGAACCAGCCGGTAATACCGATTTCGTCCTTCCGCCCGTTCCCGTTGGGGTCCCCGTCGCGGAAGGCGATAAGAGCCTGCCTGAGTTCCTCGGTGGTGGAGGGAACCTTAAGCCCCAGCTTATCCAGCCAGATCTGATTCATATACAGCCGGGTAGGGGTCAGGTTCCATGTTTCCGGTTCATACCGGGCCAGGTGGTAGATGTGCCCATCGGCGCTGGTTATGTACTGCTGGTACGCCTTGCGATCTTCTTCGGGGATCTGCCAGAAGTAGGGGGCTGTGGAAGGGCTGGACAGGTATCTCTCCAGGGGGATAAAAGCGCCGCCGCTGCCGTATTGGAAAATAGCCTCCTGGGTAAGATCGTCGGTGATAATGACATCGGGAAGATCGTTGGAAGAAACCATCAGGGCGACCTTGGTACGGATTTCCTGAGGCGCTTCGGGCAGCATATAGAACTGGATATCGATGTTGTGAAGTTTTTCCAGATACTTGGTGAGGTAGTTGTCTTTATAATCGGTTACAAAGGAATTGGATTCCATACCGATAACCAGGGTCTGGGTTCCGCTGCCTGAAGCCGCTCCCCCGGATGATTGAGATCTGCCGCCGGCAAAGACCATTCCGGCGCCCGCCAACAACAGGACCGCCATTTTCAGCAATCTAACTGCCATTTTGTCCCTCCATGATAAGTTGAATGTGCGTCTTAAAGACAATCTACCTTAACCTATAAAGCCGTGAATATCAAGAAAAACAGCACATTACTTTCAGCCGCGGCGGTCCGGCTTCCCGCCGGCACCACAGGGTATGCGCGGC
>JAIRRU010000281.1 GCA_031255815.1 Treponema sp.
TGTCTCGAAAAAGTACGGGCTCTGGCGGAAATTCGGGAAAAACGGGGCTTCGGCTACCTTGTTTCGGTCGACGGGGGGATCAACGGGGAAACCGCCGTCCGGGCGCGGGAAGCCGGGGCGGACATCCTGGTAGCAGGTTCCGCCTTCTTCCAGGCCGAAGACAAAAGGGCCCTGCTGCGATCCCTCAAGGGGCTTATTTAACGGGCTTTTTTTACCGAAAATTGAGAGAAATCATGTTCATAGAACCGGGGAGGATCATCGCGAATGAAAAAAAAGGCAGCCCTATTACCTTTTATTTGCCTGTTTCTCCTGATTTTCCAAGCGAAACCCGCTCTGTCGGGGGCTGAGCCCGCCGGCAGAGCCCCGAAAACGGCCGCGCCGGCGCCGGGCTTTACCCGGCTCCAGTCGGGGCTCGCCCTGTACCAGGAAGGCCGCTGGCGCGAGGCGCTGGGAGAGCTGCGCCGGGCTCAGGCTGAGGCGCTGGACCCGGAGCTTAAGGGCGAAGCCTTTTACTGGATCGCCCTGGCGGAACTTTCCGCCGGGGATTACGACGCCGCGATACGGGACATGGACGCCCTGGAAACTACCGCCCCCGAAAGCAAACGCCTGCGGGAAATCCCCTACCACAAAGGCCGGGCCCTGTATTACCTTGGCCGCTACGACGAGGCCCTCCTGCTCCTAAAGCTCTACACCGACGGGATCGGGGGAACACCCCCCCCTCCGGGAAGCGGCGCCGCGGCCCGCAAATCCGCCGCACTGTACTGGATAGGGGAATGTCTCTACGCCCTGGGCCAGTTTGACTATGCCCGGGATATCTTTATGCTGGTTACCGCCGACTACCCCCGGAGCGCCAAATACGAGGCCTCCTCCTACCGGCTCGGGCTTATCAATCAGAAAAAGATAGAGGAAGAGCTGCTGGCCCTGCTTAAATGGAGCCACGAAGAGTCCCTTCGGGCCATTGAGGAATACCAGCGGCGGGAGCGATCCTACGATCAGGCCCTTATCGCCTACCAAAAGCGAATCGCCGAATTGCTCAGGGGCACCTATATTACGGATATCGAGGCGGCCAATGCCCAGTACCGGCGGCAGCTCCAGGAAGCCGAGGCCCGGATCAGGGCCCTGGAAGCGGCTTCGGGATCGCCCCCCTCCGTCCTCCCTCCGGAGCCGCTGAGCCAGGCGGAAAAAGACCGGCGGCTCCTGTTCCTGCGGGCCGAGGCGGCGGACCTGAGCGACTGGCTTTCGGAGCTGCTTAACGAGGCCAACCAGGGAGGCGGCTGGTGAAAAAGACGATCCTCTGCCTTTTTGTTTTTTTCGCGGTTCTGATACCTTTCCTTGGGGCCGTTGATTATACCAACGGCCACTTGCGCCTTACCCTGGACGAGGGAAGCGGCCGTTTTTTCCTGTACTGCCTGACTGGTTTTTCGCCCCTCAAGTTCGAGCCCCTCTTTGAATCCCAAAGCCCGCGGACCAGCCTGCTTACGGCCTATTACAACGAAAAAGCCTACAAACTGGGGGAAAACAGCAGCTTCAAGATCCGTCTCGACAATAAGGAACTCAGCCCGGCGCTGATTTTCGAATCCTCCTTCCTCAGGGTAACCGAGCGCTTCGAGTTCATCAAAACCGGGGGCTCCTCCTCGGCCAACGGGGTAAAAATCACCTTCACGGTCGAAAACACCGGTTCCCGCCGGGCCGACGCGGGCATCCGGCTTCTCCTGGACACCAATCTGGGGGAAGGCAGGGGCGGCCCTCCCCTGGTTACGGATCTCGGGCCCGTGAACGGCGAAACAAGCTTTGAGCCCGTATCCCCGGACAGATGGTGGAGATCCGGAAACGACAGCCTCTCCCTGATAGGCAGCCTTGGCCCGGAAGCCGGCGGCAAGCCGGATCTTGTCCATGTGGCAAACTGGAAACGGCTGAACGATGCTTCCTGGAAGCTCAGGTACTCCCCCGGCAGGAATTTCACGAATTCCAGCAATATCGGCGACTCCGCGGTGGCCTACTATTTCGAGCCCCGCAGGATACTCACCGGGGAATCTTTTTCCGTTTCCCTGCTCCTGGCAGCCAACGATCCCTCCGGTTTTGCCATCTACCACGTAATGACCTCCACCGAGCCCCCGATGCTGGATAGCCCCTACGCGGCCGCCGATCCCTTTGCCGCGGCCGATCCCCCGGCGGCTCCCTCCTCCCTTTCGGCATTGGAAGCGGACATGAACGCCCTGCGGGATCTGCTGGCCCGGATCGACCGATCCATCAACGCCGGTTTTCTGATTAGCGATGAAGAACTTCTCCAGATGGAACAGGAGATTGCCCGCCTGCGCTCCCGCTATGGCAGCCCTGAGCCGCGATGATGGATCCGATATTAACAAAGGCGATCCGTCAGACACGGCGGCGGAATTTTGAAGGGGCGATTAAAACCCTGGAAGTGGAAGGGGCGAATCGTTACCACGGTATTTTCCGCTACTATTACATCCTTGCCGTATCCTGCCTCTATGTAAACGATTTTAAGGGCGCCCTTGAGTACTTCAGACTGGCCCGGAAGGTAAAGGCCCGGGATCCCCTGTCCCTGCTGGGCTTGGGGGTGCTCTACCTGCGCCGGGGGGAAACCGCCGAGGCGCTGGAGTATTACCTTGAAGCGCAGGATCTGGACCCGAAAAACAGGATCGCCGCCCGCGCCCTGAAAATAATCCGCAAGTACGGCGGGCAGGATCGGCTTTCCGACTGGCTTGAAAGCGGGGAGCTCTACAAGCTCTACCCCCCCCTGCCCAAACTGCCCCTGAGCCCCCGGCATTTCCTCCTGCCCCTGGCGGGGCTCTTCGCCGCCCTCAGCATCCTCGGCTTCCTGCTTGTCCAGTTCCGGCTAATCGATCTCCCTTTCCGGGAAAACCGGACCGGCATAGCCGCCACGGCTCGGGAAAGGGAAGACCGGGAACGCCCGGTGGAGACCGGCGGCAGTTACCGCTACATTCTAACCCGCGACCAGGTGTTGAATATCTACGACCAGGCCCTCTCCCTCTTTACCGGCAAGCGGGACGAGGCCGCCAGGTACAACCTGAACCGGCTTCTGGAGTCCAACGCTTCGGAAGGAATCAAAAACAAGTGCCGCCTGGTCATTTCCTACCTGGAAACGCCGGGTTTCGATACCTTTAACCGCCGGGACAACTTTAGCTATGCCGAGGTGATCCGGGATCCCTTCCTCTACCGGGACTGTCATATTATCTGGCGGGGCATGGCGACCAACGTGGAGTATCTCCCCGACCGGACCGCCTTCGATTTTCTTGTCGGCTACGAGACCCGCCGGACTATGGAGGGGATCGTAAGGGTTACTTTCGAACAGGCGGCGGTAATAAACCCGGAAAAACCCCTCGAAGTCCTGGGCCGTATTGTCCCGGTTGTCGGCGAGGGGAACCCGAACGCGGGTTTCAACATCGAGCTCCGGGCGGTGGCGGTTCACCAGAGCGGCCTGCTGCCTTCCGCCGGGGAAGCAAGATGAGGGCGGTGGTTCAGCGGGTGCTTGGGGCTTCCGTTTCGGTAGCGGGAACCATCCGGGGCAGTATCGGGCGGGGGCTTCTGGTATATCTGGGGGTCGCCCGGGGAGACGGAAAGGAAGACGCGGAATATCTGGCGGAAAAAACCGCGAACCTGAGGATCTTCGAAGACGGGCAGGGTAAGATGAACCTGTCCCTTAAGGATCTGCTTGCCCAGGGAGGCCGGGCGGGCGTGCTTGCCGTTTCCCAGTTTACCCTTCTGGCGGACGCCCGCAAGGGAAGGCGGCCCTACTACGGCGGGGCGGCGGAAGCGGCGGAGGCGGAACCCCTCTACCAGTACTTTATCGAGCGGATCCGCGGCCGGGGGCTTGTCTGCGAAAGCGGAATTTTTCAGGCCCGCATGGAAGTTGCCTGCACCAACGAGGGCCCGGTAACCATTCTGCTTGACAGCCGCGCCGCCGGGTAGCCCTACTGGTTAAACAAATTCGGCGAATTTAAGTATATTTCGGCGCTGAAGGGCCGCAGCAGCTTGGTCATTGAACTGTTGGTCACTATGGTTCTGATGATCCGGGCGGAAAGCTCCGAGGAAGGCACCACCTCCAGGTTGGGGATGCTCTCCGCCAGGCGGCCCGGGCAGGAGATGGTATCGGTTACCATGATGTGGTTCAGAAGCCCTTCCCCGGCAAACTGGCTGAGCCGCCTGGCGGCAGGGGCGGAAAAGAGGGCGTGTACGGCGATCAGGTTGATCTCCGCGGGGCGCAGGGGTTCCAGGGCGCGGATAAGGCCCTCCACCGAGGCGGCGGTATCGATCATGTCGTCCACAATCCACAGCACCTTGCCCTCCACCGGCTCCGCCGAAAGGATGTTAACCGACTCGATGGTATTGGATTTGGAATAATCCCGCTGTTTATGGGCCACCACCAGGTGGGCGCCAAAAGAGTTGGCGAAATCCCTGCCGAGTTTTTCACCCCCCGCGTCAACCGAACAAAAGGCCCAGTTGCCGCGCACCTCTCTTTCAAGAACGCCGATATCCCGGATGTAAAAATCGCAGAGGTACCGTTTAAGCAGGGTAAGGGCGGGAATATCGTCCACCAGGCAGATTGTGGGATCCACCATGGATCGGGATTTGTCCGAATGGAGCTGGTAGGTAACAAAGTGCCGGGTTCCCAGAGAGGCGAGGATCTTCAGGTGAACCCAGAGCCCGACGGAACAGCGGCGGGTAGTCCGGTCTGAACGGGCGCAGGACACGTAGGGTTCAAACACGATAATCCGGGCCGCCTGGGAACGCTTAAGGGCGTCCACCGAGTGGTAGAGTTCCACTTTCGCCTCTTCCACATCTATCCCCGCGTCATTCCTGGCGGCGCTGGTAAAGAGAATCACGTCCTTGCCCCGGATAGACGCGTTTACCACCACCTCCATTTCCCCGTCCGCAAAGCGGTCGGTCCGCAGAAGATCCACCCCGTTGATATCGCCGGCCATGGTTTGAAAGCTGGGGAATTTCTGCAGATGGGATATCACCTGGGAGGCGTAGGTCTTCATCGGCCTGGTAGCGGTAATGATAAAATCATTCATCCTGAATCCCCCGTCCCTCTAAAACTATACTAAAAAGGATTTTGGGTACAGATGACGGATAAGCCGGTTCGGGGCTCCTGATGAGCGGCGGGTAGAAAAAACTAAAAAAAACTGATATTTTTTATAAATCATTAAACCGCCTTGAACGGCAGCGCCCTATATAAGGGGAGGGTAAATATGGCAAAAGCTAGTGAGACAGACAGGTTCAGGGGAAACCCCCTGGCCTCTTCGGAAGAAAAGGAAAAAGCTCTGGAAGCCGCGCGGCTCCAGATCGAAAAACAGTTCGGTTCCGGCTCCCTTATCCAGTTGGGGAAAAGCTCCAACGTGGCGGGGATAGAGGTTATCCCTTCCGGCTCGATCCTGCTGGACGAAGCTTTGGGAATAGGCGGCTATCCCCGGGGCAGGATCATCGAGATATACGGCCCTGAGTCTTCAGGAAAAACCACCCTGGCGCTTCACGCCATAGCGGAAGCCCAGAAACAGGGAGGCATAGCCGCCTTTGTGGACGCCGAACACGCCCTGGACCCGGTATACGCCAAAAACCTGGGGGTCAACATCGACAAACTCTGGGTTTCCCAGCCCGATTCGGGGGAACAGGCCCTGGAAATCGCCGAAAGCCTGGTTCGTTCCGGCGCGGTGGACGTAATCGTGGTGGACTCCGTGGCGGCCCTAACCCCCCAGGCGGAAATAGACGGCGATATGGGGGACGCCCAGATGGGCCTTCAGGCCCGGCTTATGAGCCAGGCCATGCGGAAACTCACCGCCATCATCGGCAAGTCCCGGACTATCCTTATTTTCATCAACCAGATCCGCATGAAGATCGGGGTGATGTTCGGAAACCCGGAAACCACCACCGGCGGCAACGCTTTAAAATTCTACGCCTCCGTGCGTCTGGAGGTTCGTAAGATCGAGACCATCGAAGCGGGCAAGGATGTTGACGCGGTCGGCAACCGGGTCCGGGTCAAGGTGGTTAAGAACAAGGTGGCCCCTCCCTTCCGCCGCGCGGAGCTGGATATCATCTTTGGCAAGGGCGTATCCGCCGTCGGGAGCCTCCTGGACGGGGCGGTTAAGTACGAAATTATCGACAAGAAAGGCGCCTGGTACTCCTGCGGCGAGGAAAAGATAGGGCAGGGGAGGGACAGCGCCCTTAGTTATCTGGAACAGAACGCCGAATTCTCAAAGAACCTCGAAGCCCGGTTGAAAAAACTCATGTTTCCCGGCCGGGAATTCCCCGTTCCCGCGGCGGAGGGCAAGGCAGGGGCCGCCCTTGCGCCGGATACGGAAAAAGCGTCTCCCGCGGCAAATCCTCCGGCGGCCCCCCTGCCCGGGGCGGCTTCCCCGGCGGCGGGGATTCCCGGGGCCGGGATTCCCGCGGCGGCGGCTCAGCCGGCCTCCGGCCCGCGGCCCGCGGCAACAGCCCCGGCGGCGCCCCGGCCTTCCCGCTCCGGAACGGCCGTAAATCCCGTTCCGGCAGCTAACCCGGCGGGCCCGGGGGAGCCTGCCCACCGCGGGCCCGGCAGGCCGCGGAAAAACCCCCTCACAGACGCGGAGGCCCTGTTCTAGCGTTGATCGCCTTGCGGCAGGGAAGGTATAATTGTGTTTATAATCGAGGCTGTTCCAAAACTTCAGTTTTTGGAACAGCTTCTTACTCAATCACTTGCTTTGCGGACAGACTTCGATAAGAGGATCCATAGAGAGGACCCATGGAAACGGAAACCATTGCCAAAAGCTCCGGGCGCAACTTCAAGCTGAACGAATTCGAAGGGCCTCTGGAACTGCTTCTTTTTTTAATTCAAAAAAACGAAGTTAACATCTACGACATTCCCGTCGCCCAGATAACCGAACAGTACCTGGATTACCTGTGCTGCGCCGGGGATCTTGATCTGGAAGAAGCCATCGAGTTTCACGCCATGGCGGCGACCCTGCTCTACATCAAATCCCGGACTCTGCTTCCGGTGGAAATGGAGCTGGACGATGAAGCCCGAGACCCCCGGCAGGAGCTGGTGGAAAGGCTTATTGAATACCAGAAAATCAGGAAACTTTCCGATCTCATGGAGGAAAGGGAAAAGGAAGCGGAATGGATAGTGGAGCGGAAGAAGCTGCAGCGGCTGCTTCCCTTTGAAGATGAGGAGCTTTGGGAAAAGGCGGATATTTGGGATCTCCTCAAGACCTTTTCCGCCCTTACGGCCCTGCCCGGGGAGCGGATCTTCGACCTTTACGAGGAAGTATCGGTGAACGGAAAGACCACCCTGCTCAGGGAGCTGCTGGAAAAGCAGGGGGAGTGCAGTTTTACCGATCTGGTGATCCGGAACGGCTCGGTTATAGACAAGGTCTGCGCTTTTCTCGCCATTCTCGAGGCGGTAAAGATCCGGATGATCCTGGTCTTCCAGAACCGGATGTTCGGCGATATCCGTATACGGCCCAATATCCTTTAAAATTCGATATAATTAGCATGGAAGTACAGTTGGATAAAGAAACGGCTCTTATTGAAGCGATCTTATTTTTAGAATCCGAGCCGGTGGACGGGGCCCTCCTGTCCCGGGTTTCCGGCCTTGCCCCTGAGCTGGTAGACCGGGCGCTGGCGGATCTGGCGGAAAAGTATGCCCGGGAAAACTCCGGCCTGGAGCTTTCCCGTATAGGCGGCGGAATAGCCATATCCCCGAAGAAGGAATACTGGGATCTTTTAAGGGAACGTTACGGCAAGCGGAACGAATCCCGGCTTTCCCGGGCCGCCATGGAAACCCTGTCCATTATCGCCTATCAGCAACCCGTTACCCGCGATGAAATCAAGGGGTTCCGGGGGGTCTCGGCGGACAACATGATACGCCTTTTGACGGAAAAACAGCTTATCCGGGAAGTGGGGAAGAAAGACGTGCCCGGCAAACCGGCCCAGTACGGAACCACCAGGGAGTTCTTAAAACTTTTCCGCCTGGACAGCATCGACGATCTGCCCAAATTAAACGAACGGGAGACTGACCGATTTGAGCTTGAGGCTGAAAACTAAAAATCCCGCGTTCCCTGCCGATTCCTCCCTGCCCCAGGTAAGAGTTCAGGTTTTCCTTGCCCGGGCGGGGGTCGCTTCCCGCAGGGCTTCCGAGAAGCTGATCCTGGAGGGGCGGATACAGGTAAACGGCCGGGCGGTTACCGCTCTGGGTGAAAAGGTGCTGCCCGGCGATACGGTATGCCTGGACGGAACGCCGGTAAAAGCCGAAGCCAGACTCAGATACCTTGCCCTTCATAAGCCTCCCCGGTATATTTGCAGTTCCGATGAACCCTGGAACCGGCCCCTGGCGCTGGATCTGCTCCCCCCGGAAAGAAACGAGCGGCTCTACAGTATAGGCCGGCTGGATCTTCCCTCATCAGGGCTCATTTTATTCACCAATGACGGGGGTTTCGCCGCCAGGGTAGGGCGCCCTTCGTCGGAAATCGAGAAAGAGTACCTGGTAGAGGCAACGGGCGCCATCCCCGACGCGGCGCTGGAGGCCTTCGCGGCAGGAATAAGCATCGAAGGGATCCATTACCGCGCCAGGGATATCGAACGGATAGGCCGGAGGGCGGTAAGAATCTGCCTGGTGGAGGGGAAAAACCGGGAGATCCGGCGGATCTTTTCCCATTTTCATCTCCACCCCCGGCGCCTCCACCGGATCCGCATCGGCCCGGTGCTGCTGGGAAATTTGGAAGAAGGAGAAAGCCGGCCCTTAAGCGGCAAGGAATTGAAAATATTGAAAGGTACACCTGGCAATACCCCGGGGAAGCGGGGTTTGCGAGAGGAGCGGAACAATGGTAATCGCGATTGACGGCCCGGCCGGTTCGGGAAAAAGCACGATAGCCCGGCTTTTAGCGGAAAAGCTCAGGCTTCCCCCCCAAAATTATCCGGCGGGGGGGCGGCTTACCTATGTCAATTCGGGGAACCTGTACCGCGCCATAAGCCTGGGGGCCCTCAGGCGGAAAATAAGCCCCGATCAGGCTGAGGCGGCCCTGGAATACGCCAGGAACGCGGATATTGAGTACCGGGAAGACGGGCGGGTGTTTCTGGACGGGGAAGACCTTACCGATTCCCTTCATTCGGACGAAATCGACAAAAACGTTGCCCTTTTTTCCGCCATCGTGCCCATCCGGCATCTTGTAAACGGCCTTATCCGGAAAATCGCCCGGGATATCAACGTGGTGGCGGAGGGAAGGGACATTACCACCGTGGTCTTTCCCGGCGCCGAACACCGCTTTTACCTGGATGCCAGCGCGGATTCCCGCGCCCGGCGGCGCTACGATCAGGACGTGTCCAAGCTGAGCCTGGAGGATATCCGCCGGACTATCGAGGAGCGGGACGAGATTGATCGGAATAAAGCCGAGGGAAGCCTCAAAATCGCCCCCGGCGTGGTGTATTTGGATACATCGGACTTGACCATAGAACAAGTTTATGACACATTGGTAAAGAGAATTCAGACTGAAGGAAGAGAAGGATCGGTTATGGCCCAAATGGAAGCGGAAAGGGATAGCAATTTACAGGATGAGCCGGAGGCAGCGAAACCCGTCGCAGACGGCAATATCCAAACGCAATTACAGGAAGAATACCTCAAATCCCTTGAACAGTTGGAAGAGGGTCAGCTGGTAGAGGGCGTTGTTGTCCAGGTAACCCAGGATCAGGTATTTATTGACGTTGGTTACAAATCCGAAGGGAAAATCCCGATTGCCGAATTTGCCGAAATCCCCCGTATCCAGGATAAGGTTTCGGTCATTCTTATCGACAAAGAAAAAAAGCACGGGGAAGTTTTTGTTTCCAAGCAAAAGGCGGACGTAAAGATATTCTGGAAGAATCTCCGCCAGGCGTTCCA
>JAIRRU010000014.1 GCA_031255815.1 Treponema sp.
CTGCATTTTGCCGTTTTTTAGCGCTTGTTGTTCAGGAACTGCGGTTTCTGAACAACTCTGTGTTATGGAAGCCTGTCCGCGGCGGGCGCGTTAGGGACAGGCGCCGTTTACCTCGCCCAGTCCCGGCTGCGTCCGACCGCCTTGTGCCAGCCTGCTAAAAGCTCTTCCCTCTTTTCCTCCTCCATGAGGGGGGAAAAGGCGGTGTCGCATTTCCACATGGCCCGCAGCTCCTCCGGATCTTTCCAGAAACCCACGGCGAGTCCCGCCAGGCAGGCGGCCCCCAGGGCGGTGGTTTCCCGCACCGCCGGCCGGCGGATCAGGGCGTCCGAGATGTCCGCCTGGAACTGCATCAGAAACCGATCCCGGCTCGCCCCGCCGTCCGCCTTCAGCTCCCGCAGTTTTTCGCCTGTATCCTTCTCCATGGCCTTTATCAGATCCAGGCTCTGGTAGGCAATGGATTCCTCGGCGGCCCGGATGATATGGTCGCGCCGGGTTCCCCTGGTTAAGCCCACAATGCAGCCCCGGGCGTACATATCCCAGTAGGGGGCGCCCAGTCCGGTAAAGGCGGGCACCAGGTAAACCCCCCCGGTATCATTTACCTTTCCTGCGTAGTACTCCGAATCGAGGCTTTCGCTGATAAAACGCAGCTCGTCCCGCAGCCACTGGATAACCGCGCCTCCCACAAAGACGGAACCTTCCAGGGCGTAACGAACCTTGCCGGGAAGGCTCGCCGCAAGGGTGGTAAGGAGGCCGTTCCGGCTCTCAAAAGCCTCCTCCCCCGTATTCATGAGGAGGAAACACCCGGTTCCGTAGGTGTTCTTCGTTTCACCCTTTTCAAAACAGCACTGCCCGAAAAGGGCCGCCTGCTGATCCCCCGCGTCTCCGGCTATCGGTATCTCCTCCCCCTGGATAGTGGCGGTTCCGTAGACCTGGCTTGAGGGCCTTACCTCGGGCAGCATCTCCCGGGGGATGTCCAGGGCGCTAAGGAGTTTGTCGTCCCAGTCGAGTTTGCGGATATCGTAGAGCATGGTTCTGCTGGCGTTACTGTAGTCGGTAACGTGAACCGCGCCGCCGGAAAGTTTCCAGATAAGCCAGGTGTCCACGGTGCCGAAGAGGATCTCCCCCCTTTTCGCCCGCTCCCTCGCGCCTTCCACCCGGTCAAGGATCCATTTGATCTTGGTTCCGGAAAAGTAGGCGTCCGGCACCAGCCCGGTGGTTCTTTGGATATGATCTTTAAACCCCCGCCTTACGAGATCGTCCACGATTTCCGCTGTGCGGCGGCACTGCCAGACAATAGCATTGTAGACGGGCCGCCCGCTTTTCCTGTCCCAGAGCAGCGTAGTCTCCCGCTGGTTGGTCACGCCGATGGCGGCGATATCCCGGGGGGCGATATCCTGTTTGGCAAGGAGTTCCATCATCACCGCGTACTGGGAGGAATAGATCTCCATGGGATCGTGTTCCACCCAGCCTTCCCGGGGATATATCTGGGCGAATTCCTTCTGCTCAACGGCGATTATGTTCTGCTCCCGGTCAAAAAGAATGGCCCGGGAACTGGTGGTTCCCTGATCCAAGGCCAGCACATACTTACCCATGATACTGCTCCTCCAGGGATCCTATTCTGCTGAAAGCCGGGGCCCCTGTCAATCTTGCGGCAAACATCCTGCGGCGAAAGGGGCGCGGTAAAGCGGTAAAAAATTTGTTGACACTAAAGATAAGCCGCAATACAATGAAACTGCAATATACGGGGGAGTGTATGAAAGTTGTCGCCCACCGGGGTTATTCCGGCCTGTATCCCGAAAACACCATGCTGGCCTTTAAAAAGGCGGCGGAGGCGGGAGCGGATGAGATCGAGATGGATGTCCAGCTTACCAGGGACGGGACGGTGGTAATTACCCACGACGAATCGGTGGAACGGGTTACCGGGGTAAAAGGCTGGGTGCGGGATTTTGACTTTGCGGAACTGAAAAAACTCGACGCTTCGTCGCTGTTCCGGGGAAAATACGGCTTCAACCCTATCCCCTCCCTGGACGAGTATCTTGACTGGGTAAAGGGCACGGCGATCCTTACCAACATCGAACTAAAGAACAGCGATTTTTACTACGAAGGGCTGGAAGAAAAAACCATCGCCCTGATCCAAAAACACGGCCTGGAAAAGAGGATCATCTTTTCATCGTTTAACCACGCTTCCCTTTTAAAGAGCAAAAAACTGTGCCCCTCTATCCCCTGCGGGGCGCTGACAGAACGGCAGCTGGGCGGCGCCGGGTACTACGTCAAGAGCAGCGGCCTGGATTTCTACCATCCGGCAATGGAGTTTTTAACCGGACAAACAGTGGAAGACTGCGAAAAACACGGGGTGGGGATCAACGTATGGACCGTTAACGATATGAAGGGCCTCCTCATGGCTGAAGCCTGGGGGCTCCGGGGGATAATCACCAACTTTCCCGATGTCTGCAAGATCTGGCTAAGCCGCAACTGAAACGCCGGGGAACCGGAAAACGATCCGCGGCGGCGCTTAAAAACTCTTCCTGCCCACGGCGATAAGGGTCCGGGCGTTACTGTCGTAGGGGGCCCCGTTCCAGTCGCCGTAGATTTCCACCTGGGAAAAACCCGATTCCAGCAGGAGGAAGCGCAGTTCGGACGCGGCGTAGAGGCGCTGGGTAAAAGTTCGCTCGATCCGCTCGCCCTGCTTCTCCCCCTTACCGATAAGGATCCAGCGGTTTTTCATGCTGCCCCAGGAGTCCGCCGTTTCGTACTCGGTAAGGATAAAAAAACCCGCCCTTTCGAACCATTCGGCCTCCACAAAGTCCCGCACGGCAATCTCCTTGCCCAGAACCTCAACGATAAAGGATCCGCCGGGCTTGAGCGATTCGCAGGCGTTTGCGACAAAGCGCCGATCGTCGGCGGGATCGGCAAAGTAGCCGAACGAATTGTAAAGGTTCACCGCCAGATCGAAGAAGCCGGGCCGCCTGAAGTCCCGCACATCCTGCTTCACAAATTC
>JAIRRU010000025.1 GCA_031255815.1 Treponema sp.
TTCAGGTTGTGCATGTCCCGGATACGCCGTACCCGTTCCTGGTTCACGGGATCCTGGGAAATTTCGCGGTAGGCCTTGGCGAGTTCCCGCAGTATTGATTTGTCGCCGGTATTCATGCAGCCCTCCTTTGTCTACGCTTTTCTGACATTATTATAGTATTCTCCTAGTCCGGGGGATTTGTCTACGTCTTTATCAGGATAAACGCAGGCGGATAAATTTTTTCGGGAAAAACTTCTTCCCGCTTTCCTTTTTCGAGTTTGCGGTTGTTGTCTTATTTCTAAAGTAAACGCGTACGGGCTACAAGTCCGGCCCGCTGTGGGCCGCGCAGATGGCCGCGGCCAGGGCGTCGGCGGCGTGATCCGGTTTGGGGATGGATTCAAGCCCCAGGATAAGGCGGACCATTTCCTGCACCTGCCCTTTCCCGGCCCTGCTGACGCCGGCCACCCCTGTCTTGATGGCGCCGGGGGTGAATTCCGCAACCTCAAGTCCCTGTTGAACCAGGGCCAGGATGATAACCCCCCGGGCTTCCGCTACCGCCATGGCGCTGCTGACGTTCCTGCCGAAGTATAGGTTTTCGACGGCCCCCTCCCGCGGCTTGTAGGTTTCCAGAACCCGGCATATTTCCCGGTAAATAAAAAAGAGGCGCTCCGCCCGGGGGCTGGACGCCTCTGTCTCAATACAACCGTGGGCAAGGTAACGGAGCCGGTTTCCCGAAACCTCCAGCAGGCCCCAGCCGGTGGAAGCCAGCCCCGGATCCAGGCCGAGAATACGGAAGGGCTTTGCGCCCCTTTCCCGGGAAGGTCCGGCTTCCGCCTTTTTGAGCAATCCCCCGCCGGACTCCCCTCTACTCGGCTTCAAAGCCTTCGGGGATTTCGATATTGGAATAGACGTTCTGCACGTCGTCGTTTTCCTCAAGCTTTTCAACCAGCCTCAGCGCCTTGGCAGTCCCCTCCTTGTCCAGGGAGATTTCCGCCTCCGCGACCATGCTTACCTCGGCGCTGGTGGTCTCGAAATTCTTGTCGGAAAGGACATTGATAAGCGTCTCAAAATCCTCCGGGCTGGTGGTTACTTCGATGATCCCGTCGGAAAGGCTTACATCCTCCGCCCCGCCTTCCAGCGCGGCCTCCATCACCTCGTCCTCGCTGTACTTCTCCCCGTCCAGGGTGATGATCCCCTGGCGTTTGAAAAGCCGGGAGACCGATCCCGCCGTGGCAAGCTGCCCGCCCGCCCGGGTAAGGATGTTCCGCACATCCGCGGCCGCCCGGTTTTTGTTGTCCGTCAGCACCTCGATCGGCACCGCCACGCCGCCGGGGGCGTAGGCCTCGTAGGTCAGCTCCTCGTAGTTGACCCCTTCCAGCTCGCCGGTTCCCTTCTTGATAGCCCGGTCGATGTTGTCCTTGGGCATATTGGCAACCCTGGCCTTGAGGATCGCCGTCCTCAGCCGGGGGTTCCCCTCCGGACTACCCCCGCCCATCCGCGCCGCGATGGAAATTTCCTTGATCAATTTGGTAAACATCTGGCCGCGTTTTGCATCCGCGGCGCCTTTCGCGTGTTTAATAGTCGCCCATTTACTGTGGCCCGACATAGAAACTCCTTATAACTGGGAAAATTATTTAAAACGAAGCCGTTTCAAAACCAAACGGTTTCCGGAACGGATCCATACTAACAAAAAACGGGAAAAAAGGAAAGGCACCGCGGGCCTTATGCCGCCTTAAAAGCGACACAAACCCCTCTCCATGCTATATTTTAGGCGCCGTACCGGAATACCGGGCCGGCGGGAGGGAAGAAGGTGAATCGGGAAGAATTCAGGATAGGCGGCCGGACATTCGGCCCGGACAAGGCGCTTGTCGTGGCCGAGCTGGGTACGGGCCACGGGGGAGACCCGGTCAAGGCCCGGGAGCTCTGCGATGCCGCGGGAGAGGCCGGGGCGGACTGTATCAAATTCCAGATTGTCTACGCCGACGAGATACTCCACCCCAATACCGGCGAGCTAAGCCTTCCGGGGGGCAGGATCCGGCTCTACGAGCGCTTTAAAGAGCTTGAGGTTCCCCCGGACTTCTTTGCCGGTCTTAAAGACTACGTTGAAAGCCGGGGGCTGATATTCCTCTGCACCCCCTTCGGGCCCAGGAGCGCGGCCGAACTCAAGGCGCTGAACCCGGCACTGGTCAAAATCGCCTCGCCGGAGTTGAATTATACGGCCCTCTTGGCGGAAACGGCCCGGTGGGGCCTCCCGCTTCTCCTCTCAAGCGGGGTTTCCAAACTGGGGGATATCGAGGAAGCCCTGTCGCTATGGAGAGCCGCCCGGACGGCGGGCAAAGGTAACACGGCGGACAGCGGCGGGGCGGGGGATGAGGCGGGGCTTCCGGTCTGCCTGCTCCACTGCGTTACCGCCTATCCCGCCCCGGAAACCGACTACAATCTGCGGGTGCTGGGAAATCTGGCGGGGATCTTCGGACTAAGCGTGGGGCTGAGCGATCACAGTAGAGACCCGGAGCTGATCCCCGCCCTGGGGGTAGCCATGGGCGCGGCGGTGGTGGAGAAGCACTTCTGCCTGAGCCGGAAGGATCCGGGCCTTGACGACCCCATTGCCCTGCCTCCGGATGATTTCAGCCGGATGGTTCGGGCAATACGGCAGGCCCAGGCTGCCGGCCCGGAAGAGACGGTGGCGGCTCTGGCCGCGGAACGGGGGGAAGACCTGGTGGAGGCTGTGCTGGGAGACGGGGTCAAACGCCTTGCCCCCTCGGAACTGGCCAACTACGAGCGGAGCAACCGTTCCCTCCACGCCCTGCGCGATATCCCCCGGGGAGCGCTTATCGGCCCCGGCGACTTTGCCGCGCTGCGGACTGAAAAGATCCTGCGGCCCGGCCTTCCCCCTTCCTGGGCGGAGCGGATCCCCGGCAGAAAAGCCCGGCAGTTCATTCCCTCAGGGGAAGGTATCCGCTTCGAGGATCTCAGCTGATCGCGGTTGTTTTCTTCGCGCCCTTCGTCCGCGGTTCGCGCTTAATTTTCATCACTATGCGTGTATCCCGGCCATGCGTGTATCCCGGGCCGGGGCTTTTCCCCCTTACCCTTTGCGGGGCCCTGTTGCTATAATGAAACCATGAGCGGATTAAAACCGGCCTTGTCCCGGGACAGGGCTTGGGAGCTTTTACGAAAATACAACAGAGACCCTTTCCATATCCAGCACGCTTTAACGATGGAAGGGGTGATGAGCTGGTACGCGAAAGAGCTGGGCTATGGAGACGAGGAGGAGTTCTGGGCCCTTACGGGGCTTCTCCACGATATTGATTTTGAGGAATACCCGGATCAGCACTGCCTTAAAGCGCCGGAACTGCTCCGGGCGGCGGGCGCCGATGAAGCCCTGATCCGCGGGGTATGCAGCCACGGCTACGGGCTTGCCGTGGATATCAAACCGGAACACCAGATGGAGAAGGTACTCTACGCGACGGACGAGCTGAGCGGGCTTATCTGGGCGGCGGCGATTATCCGGCCTTCCAAAAGCGTAATGGACATGGAAGTAAAGTCGGTTAAAAAGAAGTACAAGGCGCCAAACTTTGCCGCCGGCTGTTCACGGGAAGTTATTGAAAAAGGCGCTGCCATGCTGGGCTGGGATCTGGACAGACTGATTGCCCAGACGATCCTTGCCATGCGTTCCTGCGAGATAGAAGTTGCCGCCGTAATGGACAAGCTCTCCTGAAGTTCCCGTGAAACAGAAAGCGCTTATCGCCATGTCCGGGGGGGTGGACAGCGCCGTGGCGGCGGCGCTGATGCTGGAACAGGGTTACGATTGTATCGGCGTTACCCTCAAGCTTTACGACCGGGAGAACGGGGAGGGGGACGCCGCCCGTTCCTCCGCCAAGACCCGGCCCCGGGGCTGCTGCTCCCTGGCTGATGTAAACGACGCCCGCCAGGCGGCCTACCGGCTGGGCATGCCCCACTATGTGCTGAATTTTACCGAAGCCTTCCGGGATGAGGTGATCCGCCGCTTCGTGGAAACCTACGAGGCGGGGGCTACCCCCAACCCCTGCATAGACTGCAACCGCTACATCAAATTCGAGCGGCTCCTCTACCGGGCCGGCCAGTTGGATTTCGATCTCCTGGTTACCGGCCACTATGCCCGGATAGAACAGGACAAGGGGAGCGGCAGGTTTCTTCTGAAAAAAGCGGCGGATCTCAAAAAAGACCAGAGCTACGTCCTCTACTGCCTGAGCCAGGAACAGCTCGGAAAAACCCGCTTCCCCCTGGGGAACCTGACCAAGGGCCGGGTGCGGGAGATAGCCGCGGAACTGGGCTTTGCCAACGCGGAAAAACCGGACAGCCAGGATATCTGCTTTGTCCCCGGCGGGGACTACGGCGGCTTTATGGAGCGCCGGGCCGGGAAGCCTTACCCCGAGGGGGATATCCTGGACAAATCGGGGAAAATCCTGGGGAAACACCGGGGCATTGTCCGCTACACCATCGGCCAGCGCCGGGGCCTCGGGCTGGCAATGAACGGGCCGGCCTACGTTACCGCCAAAGACCGGGCGGCCAATACCCTAACCCTGGGATCGGAGGCGGATCTCTACTCGAAAACCCTGATCGCCGGAAACATAAACCTTATCGCCCTTCCCCGTTTGGAAAGGCCCGTCCGGGTACGGGTAAAGACGCGCTACCTCCAGGCGGAACAGCAGGCCACCGCGGAGCAGACCGGGGAGGACGAGATCCGGGTGGAATTCGACGAAGCCCAGCGGGCCATTACCCCCGGCCAGGCGGCGGTAATGTACGACGGGGATACGGTGCTGGGCGGCGGCACGATCAGGTAACGTTAAAGCCGGAAAAATCCAATAAGGTATCTGTTTTTTCCAGTCCCTTCAGGTTATTCTATGCGAATGGAATACAATCCGCTGGAGCTTAGAAGAAAACAGTTTGAAACTTCTCCCGTGCCGCTGTCGTACCGGGGAAAGGATCCGGCCGCGTGGCGGCAGAAGGCCGGTAAGAAGATAGCGGAACTGCTCGCCATGCCCGCGGAAAAACCGGAAGACGACGAATTTACTGTCGAATGGAGCAGGGAACACGAAAACTGCCGGGAGATCCGTTTTCACTTTAAATCCGAGCCTTACGTATGGGTTCCCGCCCATCTCCTGATACCCAAAGGCAGGCCGAACCCTCCCTTGGTTATATGCCTCCAGGGCCACGGCACGGGCATGCACCTCTCCCTGGGGCGCAATCTGGAGGGGGAGGAAGACGGATCCGTCAAAAACAGTTCCCACGCCTATGCCCTGCAATGCGTTGAGCGGGGCATGGCGGCCCTGGCGGTGGAACTGCGGGGCTTCGGGGAAAACGGCGGCCTGCCGGAGGATCACAAACCCAACTGCCGCCTTCTTTCCGGTTCGGCCTTGCTGCTGGGAAGAACCCTGCAGGGGGAGCGGGTTTGGGACATCATGCGCAGCATAGATGTAATCTGCGCCCGTCTTGAAGGCTTCGATCCGAACCGTATCGCTATTATGGGCGTCTCCGGCGGCGGGACCACCTGCTTTTATTCCGCCATCATGGATACCCGTATCGCTGCGGCCATGCCGGCGGCCTGTTTCTGCAGCTACAAGGATTCTATCGGGCTGATCAGCCACTGTACCTGTAACCACGTTCCCCATACCGCGGAGTACTTCGACATGGGGGATCTCGCGGGGCTGATCGCCCCCCGGCCCCTGGTAATTGTAAACGGAAACCAGGATCAGATTTTCCCCCTGGACGGGGCGGTAAAACAATTCGCCAGAACGCAGGAAATCTACAGAGCCCTGGGCGCCGGGGATAACTGTGTTCATGTTGTCGCGGACGGCGGTCACGGTTTCTATCCCGTGCCGGCCTGGGACGCCTTTATGGCGGCAACCGGCTGGGCCTGAGAAAACGGAGCCCGAAACAGCGGCTGAAAAGGAAAACGGATGCCCCCTGTTGATAAAACAGCTTCCCTGTCAAAACGGATGGCCCAGTCGGTGATGAACCGCTACACTCCGGAGATGGTAAAATGGAGTTACCCCTTCGGCCTTGTCCTGGAGAGTATCTTTACCCTGGGGGAATGCTGCGGGGAGGAGGAATACTGCCGCTGGGTCAAGGCCATGTACGACGCCGCGATCGGGGAAGACGGCGGTATCGCCGGATACCGGGAAGACGAATACAACCTGGACATGGTCAAACCCGGCAAGACCCTGCTGCTCCTTCACAAAAAGTACGGGGATAAGAAGTACCGCACCGCAATTGAGTCCCTCCGCGGCCAGTTGCGGAACCAGCCCCGGACTAAAGACGGCGGTTTCTGGCATAAGAAGATCTACCCCTGGCAGATGTGGCTGGACGGCCTTTTTATGCAGGGGCCTTTTTACGCCGGCTGCACGGCGGAATTCGGCGATCCTGAGGATTTTGATGACCTTATCCTCCAGTTCGTGCTGATGGAGTCCAGGGCGCGGGATAGAGAGACGGGCCTTCTTTACCACGCCTGGGACGAATCCCGCGGCCAGCCCTGGGCCAATCCCGGCACGGGCTGTTCGCCCCACTTCTGGGGCCGGGCCCTGGGCTGGTACTGCATGGCCCTGGTGGATGCGCTGGATTCTATCCCTCCTTCCCGCCGGGGGCAGCGGGAAACCCTGAAAGCCATCGCTAACCGGCTCAGCGGCCCCGTCCTGAAATTCCAGGACAGGAAAAGCGGGCTCTGGTACCAGATTCTGGACAGGGGGCGGGAGGAAAAAAACTATCTGGAAAGCTCCGCCTCCGCCATGTTCGTCTATTTCCTTTTCAAGGCGATCCGCTCCGGTATTTTTGGAGAGGCGGACATTCCCGGGGCCCGGGAAGCCGCCCTGGCCGGATACGAGGGCCTTCTGCGGGAAAAACTGCGTGAAGACTCCTCCGGCGAGCTCCACCTTATGGGGATATGCAAGGTAGCCGGGCTGGGGGGAAACCCTTACCGGGACGGATCTTTCAACTACTACCTGAGCGAACCGGTAGTGATGGATGACTTCAAAGGGGTAGGCCCCTTTATCCTCGCCTCCCTGGAGCGGGAAGCCCTGGCAGGCTAATCCGGCAGGATCCCGTACAAAATCTGTATACGCTGTAAGTCGCGCGATACAGAATCCTGGTACCTTGTTTAGGCAAAAAGTACGGATAAAGGGAAGCCGCGAACCGCAGCAACCGCACGGACTTTTACGCCGAAAAC
>JAIRRU010000098.1 GCA_031255815.1 Treponema sp.
CCCGGCGGCCCGGGAGCCCACCTGGCGGAAGCTTTTGATATCCTCCATGCTGATATCCCCGTAACCCGCCAGGTAAAGCAGGGAGTAGAGGAACATGGAGCCGTGCCCGGCGGAAAGGACGAAGCGATCCCGGTCGGGCCAGGCGGGGTCTGCGGGATCGTGGCGCAGCAGTTCCCCGTAGAGCAGGGCTCCCAGTTCGGCGGCTCCCATGGGAAGCCCCGGATGGCCGGAATTGGCTTTTTGCACGGCGTCGATAGTTAAGATCCGGACGCTTAACGCGGTTTTTTCCAAGGCGTTCATGTTCATGTTTTTCACCTCCAGGTTTTTTCCGCTTCCCCGATAAACCTGATAATGGTTTCTTTGGGAGCGCGGTTTTGAAGCAGTTCCAGGAATTCCTCCTGGCGGCAGAGAAAGTTAATTTTTGACAGGGTGCGCAGATGGAGCCGGGCGCCGGCCGACACGATGAGCAGGGCCGTATGAACCGCCTTGCCGTCCAGGGCCTTCCAGTCCGCCGGGCTCTCCGGAAAGGCTACGGCGACAAACTGCCTGTTCTCATCGGTAATAACCGGGTTCCGGGGATGGGGCAGGGCGATGCCCCCGCCGATGCCGGTAGACATCAGGGCTTCCCGCTCCAATACGGCCTTAAGCAGCTCCCCCGGCGGGGCTGTCTTTCCCGACAGCCGGGAGATCAGTTCGGTGAGTATTTTTTCCGGGTTTGCCCCCGGAATGTCGTAAAAGACGCCGCCCCGTTCAATCAGGGCGGCCAGGCTTTCCCCGTCTTCCCTATCCATATTTAATCCTGTCAGCGGTTTATGGCTTTGCGCTTAAATTTACCGGAACTCAGGCTCCGGTTACAATTCTCCAAATCGAAGCGTTCCGGGTCGAAATCATGCCCCAGTTCCCGCAGGGCTTCCCCTTTCTCCTGTTCGCCGCCCCTTTCAAACGCCGTAAGGAGCCGCCGGAACCGCAGGGGGCCTTCGATCTCCTCGGGCGGGGCCGCCCTTTCGCCCGCCACACAGCGGACGGTTTCCTCCTCACCCCCCTCATACCGGGGCATGAGGATCACCTTTACATTCCAGTAAAGGCCGTATTCATACAGGAATTCGGATATGCCGCTGGCGCAGAGTTCTTTAAGCTTTGTGTGCTCGTCCTGGATGCCGATGCCGGTAATGCCGTCCGGCGATTTTTCTACGCTGAAACGGTAAGGCAGACTGTTGTTCCAGTTCAGGACGATCTGAATAACATGGTGCAGATCCTCAAAGGTGAAAAATTCCGGGGCCGTTACCCGCCGCCATATATCAAGGCCGCCCAGGCTTATCTGGATCATCCGCCAGGGATTGGACTCTCCGCTTTTGCGGGGTTTAACCACCGAAAGGTTGTTCCGGCGGAAACTGGTCAGGGCCTCTTCGATAAGCTCCTTAAGATCCTCGTAAGTTTCTATCATGCTGTCCAGGGAATTATCCATGGCCTCCAGATCAGCCGCCGGGGGTTCCTCGTCGGAGTCCAGATCCTCCAGCACGCAGGCGGTGTGGTTCTGTATCTGGGAAAGCATGATATAGGTATGCTTGGGGAGCCAGGAAGCATCGAGGCCGCTTTTTTTGAGCCGGGCAAAAAGCTCCACCACCGCCGTATGGAGTTCCCCTACCCGCTGGCGGATGGGCCCCATGGCCTGATCGGCAAAGAGGGTGTAGCTGAGTTTAAACTCCTCCAGGGTCTCCACCACATAGTCCGCCAGGATCTTCCAGCTTCGGTCGTCCAGGTGAATATTGGGCGGCACGATCCTTTCAAGCAGGTGAGGAATATCGTTCTCGTTACGGTACAGGGTGTCCCGCACGTAGGACTGGATAACGTATTCTGAAATGGGGATGCCGTGACGGCACAGCAGATCCTCCACCATGGTCAAATCCGGGGGAAGCTGGCTTCCCTCAAGGGCGTCAATATCCGGTATCTCCTTCCCCGCGAACCAGAAACGGGTTTCTATGCCGTAGGCCGTGGTCTCGATCCGGTCGGTTTTTTCATAGACGAAGTCTTCCAGGGAATAGGCGGGTATATCCCGCATACGTTTGCCGCCGTACCAGTAGGCGTAAGCGATCTGTTCCTCCGTGGTGGCGCCGGGGCCCAGCAGGGTAAAGGCGTCTTCAAAGCCCCCCTCCGCGGATTCAAGCCAGGCGTACAGGTCGGCCTGGCTCCACTCGTCTTTCCCCACCCGCTCAAGCTCGAAGATCCCCTTTTTCCAGTTCCTGCTCCGGGCCACAAAGCGGTCGCCCGGCACAAAGCCGCTTTCCCGGTAGATGTTCCGCATATCCAGGGTTTTGATCGATACCTCCGGGGGATCTTCGTAGGGATCGCTGTTATACGCGCTTTCGTTTTCCGGGTTGTCCCGGGCCACATACTGGGGGGCGTACTCTTCCCCGAAGAGGTAGTAATAGGGGTAGAGATCCTCCGGAGGAGCCTCGGTAGTGGTTACCGGGACAACCGAACCCTTCCAGTAAAACAGGTACTCCTGGGGAAGCAGCCCCGGATTGGCGAAGGGGATGCAGCGGTGGCCGGGGATAAGGATGCCGTTGAGCAGTTCCAGTTTGGTGGGGCTTATAACAAAGGGAACCGACTCAAAACAGCCCCGCCGGGAAACCCAGCGCTGGTTGTCCAGGCGGAAGGCGGTGTTGCGGACGTTGAGCAGGGTAGCTATTTCCATACGCAAACGGCCGCCGTGCTTCGGATCGAGCATCCTGATAAAATCGGCCGCTTCTTCCACGGTAAAGGGCCCGGTTACATTTTCGAGAAAATCGTAGAAGGCGTCTTCCTGGGTAGCGGTCATTCCTTATTAAATATAAAGGAAAAACGCCGAAAAGTATATGGCGGGAGCTTGTTTCACGGGAAGCGCCCGCCTGTCCCGGCTTACTCAAGCCCGATCGTCTGCCTGTCCGGGGCGCCCAGGATGCCGGCGCTGAGCCTAACCGGCTCCTTTCCGGTTCTTTCCAGCAGAACCGCCTCTACCGCCTTTTCCCCGCCGTTTACCAGGGGGAAGTAGTTATCGGTGAAGAGCAGCTTGTGGTTGCTTTCCAGTTCCACCAGGCGCGCCGGGCTTTCCGCTCTCAGGCTTATCCGCCACCTGTCCGGGGCCTTTTTTTCGGCCTTTACGCTAAGCGCTCTGTATTCGCCCTCGTACTCCCGGAAGGGGCAGAAAAAGAGCAGGTCTTCCGCCACGGTTTCCCCGTCCCGCCGGGCGGAGACGTGGATTGTCTCCTCAAGGCGGCTGCGGACTTTGCCGTAGAGATCCTCCAGCCTGGCCGCCCGGAGAAGCTCCCCCCCTTCTATCCGGCAATCCCGGGCCCATTTACCCAGTTCCCTCCCCTGTTTGTCCAGATGCCGGGCCTCGACCCTGAGGGAAAGGGCCCCGCCCGTATGGTTGGAGAGCATTACCACGATGTCCGATACATCCCGGTAGGCGTAGACCCCGACCGGATTGAAGATCCGTTTGACCGCGTAGTAGGACATGAGCGGGTAACCGCCGTAATCCACGCAGCCGAACTGAAACAGGGGGCCGCCCTTGTTGTGAGACCAGTACAGCACCCCGTTGTTGGAGGGGCTCCGGTAACGGTATTCGCTTAAAGCGCTGTAATCGGCCCGGAACTGTTCCAGTTCCAGATTATGCAGGTAGGATCGGAGGCTCTCCGGGCTGAACCAGCTTGAGTAGGGCATGCGGTTGTGGAGCCCCAGATGGGTTCTTTCCTTCCACAGGGCGGGCCAGCCCAGGCTGTTCCACTCCGGGGCGTCCGCGTCCAGGCCCATATACTTCTTTAGCGTTTCCGGCCGGGAGTAGCTCTCGTGGGTCCAGCAGGTCTCGGTAACAAAGACGGGGTCTTTGGTACTGTTGTAGAAATTGCCCCAGTTGTGACATTCCCCTACCGCCGGGGACTGGCAGTCGATCCCGCCGTGGGGGGAGTTGGGGATATACGGCAGATCCGGGCAAAGCTCCGCCGCCAAAGGCGGCAGCAGTTCGTTAAATAGTCTTTCCCCGTAGAAACGATCCAGGTTACCCTTCCAGCCCCACTCGTCCCAGCCTTCCTGCTGCTCGTTGCCCCCGCAGATAAGGGCCAGACAGGGGTGGGGCCGCATGGCGCGGATAATTCCCTCCGCCTCGGCCATAAAATTCTCCACAAATTCCGGATCGTAATCCGGGTAGGTGTTGCTGTGGAGGAACATATCCTGCCAGATGAGTATGCCCATCCGGTCGCAACGGTCGTAGAAGGAATCCTCCTCCGCCACGCCGCCGCCCCAGATACGGATAAGGTTTACATTCTGGTTTTTGAGCAGTTTGAATAGCCGATCGTATTCTTCCCCGGAGGCGTAGCACTTGATATAGTCCAGGGGGATGTGGTTTTCGCCGTGGATAAGCAGCTTCCGGCCGTTCACCTTTAAGTAAAAAGTGTCCCGCCCCTCAGGGTCTTTCTTTACCAGTTCCACCGTGCGGATACCGATCTGCCTGTCCAGCTCATCCGTAATTTCGCCGTTCCGCACCAGTTCCGCCCTGATCCGGTAGAGGTAAGGCTCCCCGTAAGAAGCGGGCCACCAGAGCCGGGGCTTCTCGATGTCCAGGGGAATCTCCTCCTCCCCCCCGCTTAGCCGCCGTTCCATCGAGGCGATAGTACGGCCTTCCGCGTCGCTTAGCGTAACTTTCAGAATCGTTTCCCCGGCCGTCTCCACGTTAAAGAAAAGCTTCCCCCGGGATCTCAGCGCGCCCGCCGGGCCGCCGGATTCAATTTTTTCGGTACGGTAGAAGAAGCCGGAGAACCGGGCTCCGGGATAGACCAGTAGTTCCACATTCCGGTTGATGCCGATACCCAGAACCCCGGTTCCCAGGTTAAGGAGGCTGGAACCGCCGTTAAAAAAACTGCGCTGGTAACGCCGGATAAGGGACTTGCCCAGGGTTCCTTCAATTTCATCGCCGTTTTTCAGGCGTTGCTTCGCCTCCTCCGCCTTATCCGCCACCATCCGGTGGTGGGCCTTGACCCGCACCAGGAGGGTGTTTTTCCCCGCGGGAACGAGAAAGCCGGGTTTTACCGGAAAATCCCAGACCCGCATGGCGTTACAGGTATCGCCCAGGAAGGCCCCGTTAAGCCAGAGCTCGGAAAAGGTATCGATTCCCTTGAAGCGCAGAATGAGGGTTTCCGCGGAGGCCGCCTCCGCCGGGCTCTCAAATTCCCCCCGGTAAAGCCAGTCGCTCCTGGCCACCCAGGCGCAGCCGGAGGCCGCCCTGGTGCTGGCGTACAGGTTTTCTATCTTCCCCAGCGCCATCAGATCGTACTGGATAGCCCCGGGGACTTTGACGGGGAACCAGCCGTTTTTCTCTGCCGGGATCCGGTGATCCGGCAGATCGGGATTGTACTGAACCGCATCCCACTTGCTGATTGTCAGGATCCGCCGCATTTTGCGCCTCCTTAATCCGTGTCTGTCTGTGCTGATTCTTTAACCGAACGGGCCCGCATAGCAGGGCTTAGGGCGCCGGGCCTGTCTTGAAGCGGACGTACCAGGCGGGAAAACTTTTTCGAAAAACCCGGTGCAGCAGATCCATATCTTTATTGCGAAGGGCCTCCAGAATGTTCCGGTGATCCTCCGCCGCTTCGGAAATTTTCAAGGGGGCAAGCCGATCCGAAAGGGCCTCGAAAAACAGATCCAGGGAAACTTCCCCTATCTTTATGACATAGGGGTTGTGGGTGCAGTGAAGGACGCTCCGGTGAAAATCCAGCTCGTCCTGCGCTTCCATCAGGGCGCCGGGCATCTGCTTCCGCACCTTTTCCTCCAGGGCCCTTACAACCGCTTCCACCTTGTCCAGATCCTCGGGCGTCGCCTTTTCCATGGCGAGATGGGAATACGCGGTTTCGTAGAGTTCCCTGAACTGGGCAAGGTGTTCCGCCGTCTGGGGGAGGAGCAAAAGCTGGATCTCAAAGGCGGTGGCCGCCCCTTCCCGCAGGGCGTCGCATACAAAGGTCCCTTCCCCCTGCCGGGCCTCAACCGCCCCCAGGCTTTCCAGCATCTTAATCGCCTCCCGGACGGAGGAGATCCCCACCCCCATTTTCGCGGCCAGCTCGCTCGCGCCCGGCAGCCTGTCTCCGGACTTTAGCTCCCCCTTTTTCAGGGACTCTTTTATCTGGGACAGCACCTGATCGGTTATCTTTTCCTTTTTCTGAATGGAAGACAAAGTCATTTCCGCCGCGCCTCCGTTTGTTTTTTTAGACTTTAATCTTGATCAGGATCTTTTTGTTCGTCTGGCTTTCCCCGTCCTGGTGGTTTAAGCCGGGCGCGTGGGTGTCCGCGGGAAAAAGCAGCAGAAAACGGTGATTCCCTATGGGCAGGGGCCGGGAAAAGCCCTCGTAAAAACGGCAGTCGATCTCGGGTTTCTCTTCGAGCACCTTGCTGGTATCCTGAACGAAACCGCATAGAATATCTTCCTTGCCGTCCGCAAGGTAGTGGAGATCCAAAAATTCCTGATGGGTTTCCAGTTTGGCGCTGCTGTAGGGCTTGGTCGTATTCATCCAGACATTAACCACTACGTCGTCCCCGTCGATGGGGGTTTTACCCTCTTTCAGCGAGGCAGGATCGTTTTCCTGCAAAAAACGGAGGGCCTTCTCCACCCGGGGGCTTATGCCGTAGTAGTATCCGGCGTTTTCAATTTTGTCGTAAACCATGCTAATCCTCACCTTAATATCAGTTATCTGATATTAAACATAATATCCTTCCCGGTTTGAAAAAACAAGCGTCTTTTCCGGATTTTCCGGGTTCCGCCGGAAATCAGCCGGGATTTTTCCCGGCCGGCTCTTACCGGGAGCCTTTGGTGTATACATCCCGCTCGCCAAGCTGGTTCCGCAGGGTCTTGCCTTCCCGGTACAGCCTGATGTTGTCGCAGATGATGTTGAGGCCGCTCAGGGCAAGATCCGGCACTTCCGGCGTGCAGTGGGGGGTAATGACAAAGTTGGGCAGATCCCAGAGGGGGCTGTCCTTTTGCAGGGGTTCGGTCTCAAAAACATCGCTGGCCGCCATGGCGATAGTTTTGTCTGTCAGCGCCCGGTACAGGGCCGCCTCGTCCACCACCGCGCCCCGGGACATGTTTACCAGGTAGGCTGAGGGCTTCATAAGGCCGAAAGCCCTCTCGCCGATCAGGCGGAAGGTCTCGTCGGAAAGGCGTATAGACAGCACTACAATGTCGCTGGCTTTAAGCAGTTCGTCGATCGTATCGCCCCTGGCGCTATAGAAGGCGCGGTCGACCCCTTCCGGAACAGGGTTCCCCGCGGCGCCGGGGGCCTCCCTGCCGTAACCCAGCACCGTCATGCCGAAGGCTTTTGCCCTTAGGGCCAGGGCCTTGCCCGTGTGGCCCAGCCCGACAATGCCGAGGGTCTTGGTGAAGAGCCCCCGCCGATCCCGGTACAGGTTGTTCCAGTTATGATCCCGCTGCTGCCGATCCAGGTTGCGGGAATCGTAAACAAGGGAAAGCATGAGGAAGAAGGCGTGCTCGGCCAGCACCGGGGCTGAGCGGCCCGCCGAGGCGCTCAGGATGATCCCCCGCCGGAACAGTTCCGGGTGGGCCGAGTTATTCGCCCCCGCGTGGTCTGCGTGAACCCATTTAAGGTTTTTTCCGGCTTCCAGCGCTTCCCTGCTGATATCCCCCGCCAGGATGGCCACATCGGCGTCTTTAATTTTCTCCTTAACATCGACGGGATCGCCGTGTTCGGCCCGGACAATCTCCACCCCGGGCCCCAAGGCCCCGGCCAGTTTGTCCCAATGCCGGCCGGTATAGGGTTCGGTGGTGAACACCTTTTTGATGATACGGGTTTCGGACATGCCCTACTCCTATGATATCTGATGATACCACCATAAACCGTTTCGCCAAAAAAAGCAAGCGGCGCAAACCGGGGTAGGGTTTCTCCCCTTGCGCTTATTTTTAAAAGAGTGCATAATTCATTTAACAGATAACTGATATCTGTTAATATGCTTTACTGAGGAGGAACCTCGTATGAAGAAATTTAACGTATCCATCCTAACGGCGATCCTGGCCGCCATGGCCCTTAGCCCGCTTTGGGCGGGGGGGAACCGGCAGAGCGGCGGCGGGCCCCTTACGCTGCGTTTTTCCTACTGGGGCGGGGACGCCCGGATTGCCATCTACAACCAGATAGCCCAGCGCTACATGGAGGATAATCCGGACATCAGAATCGCCCTGGAACCCTCATCCTGGAACGATTACTTTAACAAGCTCTCGACCCAGGTGGCCGGCAGCGCGGCCCCGGATGTCATCTCCATGCACCCCAGGTATATGAACTACTACGCTTCCAA
>JAIRRU010000104.1 GCA_031255815.1 Treponema sp.
CGGCGCATGGCGGCCTGGCGGGCGTGGTAGCGGGGGGTGTTTCCCGACTTGTAGGAACCGTCGTGTTCCTCGTCGATCACCACCAGGCCCAGATCCTTTACCGGGGCGAATACGGCGCTGCGGGGGCCCACCACGATCCGCACCTCCCCCCGGCGGATCCGCATCCACTCGGCAAAGCGGGCGCCGGGGCTCATCCCCGAATGGAGGGTGGCCGCGGCCTTGCCGAAGCGCTTGCCGATGGCTTCCGCGGTCTGGTGGGTAAGGGAGATCTCCGGAACCAGGTAGATTACGGATCTGCCCGCCCCGATCGTATGTTCCGCGGCCCGCAGGAACACCTCCGTCTTTCCCGATCCGGTGATGCCGTAGAGGTAGAACATGGGCGGCGTTCCCGTTACGCCGCCTCCGGGCCCGGCGGGGAAGGGGAGGGCGCTCAGCGCATCCAGGGCCCTTTGCTGTTCATCCGAAAGTTCGTGGGGAAGGGCGGCTATATCGTCTTCCTCGTCCGGCAGGGAAGGGTAGGAGAGGAGCCTCCTGCCCGAGGGGATCATGGCGGCCAGAGCCTGGCCCATGCCGCAGAGGTAGTAGGCGGAAAGCCATTCGGCCAGGGCGATGTCCCTTTCATCGAACACCGGTTCCGGGTCTACCACCCGGCGCAGGGCCTTGATCCCCTCCGGATCAAGGCCGGAGGGAGCCTCTTCCCGGCTTGCCACAATGTAGCCCAGGGTTTCCCGCCTCCCGAAGGGCGCCATAGCCCGCTTTCCCGGCCCGGCCAGGGCCTTGTCGTCCATACGATAGCTGAAACGCTGATTCGCCGGGATATCGAAAACCAGATCGAAAAACCGGGCCACTAGATCCCGCCCGCTTCAGCGAGGAAGGCCCGCAGCTTTTTGAGATCCTCCCAGGCGGGCCGTTTTAAGTCTTCGTTGCGGAGCAGGGCGCTGGGATGGTAGCTGGCAAGCAGGGGGATGGAGAGATCCGGGGAAAGGGGGTAATCGTAGAAATGCCCCCGGAGCCGGGTGATGGCTTCGGGCTCCCTAAGCCCCAGCAGGCGGTTCGCGGCGACTCTCCCCATACAGAGGATAAGCCGGGGCTTGAGAAGGCGGATCTGCCGGGCAAGGAAGGGCGCGCAGGCCTCGGCCTCGGCGGGCAGGGGGTCGCGGTTTTCCGGGGGGCGGCACTTGACCACGTTGGCGATAAAGCAGTTCCGTTCCCGGGAAAGGCCGATGGAGGCGAGCATCTTATCCAGGAGCTGCCCGGCTTTGCCCACGAAAGGCCGCCCTCCGGCGTCTTCCTCCGCCCCCGGCCCCTCCCCGATCACCAGCACCAGGGGGGCGGCGGCCCCTTCCCCCGGAACCGCGTTGGCCCGGCCCAGACAGAGATCGCAGCTCCGGCAGGCGCGGATATCGGCCGCAAGGCTTTCCAGACTGTCCCCCCTGCCGGAAGCGGGCCCCCTCCCGGCCTCCGGCGCCGTTTCCGCATCGTCACTAAAGCGGTAAGGCTCCCGGGGCCGGGCGTAGCCTCCGGCAAGGTGATCGGCGGCAAGGTCAAGGAAGGAGGCGATAGCTGTCTTCTGTTCCCCGGTCATGACGCCATTTTCCCCTAAGAAGGGGCGCCTGGCAAGGGAGCGCGGGCGGGCGCCGAAGAGAAAGAGACCCTGGATAGAAGGGAAGTGCCCGGAGGCAGAATCTCAAACCAACGGACAGGAATCCGCATATAAAACCGTACAGGGCGGGCAGGCTTGCACGATAAGACGGGATCCCCGATACCCCGCCTTTCTCTCTTTGACAAAGCCGCGGCCGTTCTTCTGGAAACGCAAGCGCCTGATTTCTCCGATGCCTTAGGCAAATTCAGCCTGATACATCCTGAAAATATCGATGCCTTCAACGGTAAATTCCAAATAATTGTCGTTCTGGGTAAACCCGATCTCTTTTTTCCGGGGGAGCAGATAAACCTTTTTTACCGGTGAAGCGCATCTTACGGAGATAGTGAAAGGCCCGATGGGAATCATGGGGAATTGCTCCTGCAGATTGACACAGTGAATCTGGAGAAGATTTTCGTTGCCAAAAAGAACAATTTCTACCTGCTCGGGCGCGCCGGTCTTAACCGGATCCGGCGCGCTGCCCCGGAGAGCCTTAACAAGGCTGATAAAGACCTTCCTGTGCATGCTCTGATCGCTTGCCTCAAAGGAGGCCGCAGTCCAGATAACCTTTCCTTTGCCATAGTTACCGTAAATCACCGAAGGGTACGAAGTTGATTTCCCCGGCGGGTTAGAGTGTATGGATGCAAACTTTGTAAAGTCCGCCGGATCCGTATACGGCAGAACAACCTTCGCAAGAACATGGTGATTTTTAGTATTGCGCGCAATGACCTGCTGGCCGAAAATTGTCAAAGGATAATCTTTTGTATATGGATCGAACAGAACTTCTCCTTCTCCGGCGGGCGCCATATAGGTCACCTTTTCTTTCGTAAATCCATTCAATTCTAATCCTAAAAGCCGTTGAGCCAGATTGCCCGGAACATTGCCGCTCATGTAGAGGGAACCGCCTTCTTCAACATATTTTACCAGGGCATCTTCTTCAGTACTGCTAATGAACATGAGAGCGCTGAGAACAATCACGTTGTTTTTGTGCAAGGCCGGAATATCCTTATCGGTAAGAACCCGATAGGGGATGCGGGCTTTTCGCAGAGCCCTGCCCGAACCAAGACAGGAATCAAGATGAGGGTTCCCTCTCATATCGCCTGAAAGAAGGGCCCGTTTAGGTTCCATGTACCTGTCCATTTTGCTTGCAAAGCTGAAATAAACCGCGGTATCAGCCAAGAGATCCCCCTGATAATAGGGTTCGTAGTGTTTGGTTTCATCATAGACCTGGCCCAGGGTTTCGTAGAACTTTTCGTTGAGAGTGCCTTTGGGATCTATCGCATCAATGGCAAGAAAGGCGCCATGATGAGCGTAGGCAAGGTAGGCATGGAGTTTGAGCATCTCAAGAGATTTTGAGGTGGTGTGATCTTTCAAACCAGGATCGCAACGGCTGGTCATATATTCAAAAGGCGGATTCTTTGTTAAACCGTAGTACGTTTTGCAGATGAAGGATTCCTGGTCAAAGCCGCCGTAGAGATCCCCGCCCATGTAATCCGACGCCTCGTTTATACTTCCGGTTATTCCATAGGTCCAGGGGTGGGTTGCTGTGGAGTACTGATGTTCCACGGCGATATCCGGTCTAAGTTCCTTTAACGCGTTTGTGGCAAAGAGGGCAAATTCGGTAATCCAGTCTTCTCGCGATTTTTGAAAGCGAAGCCAATTTTTATCTGACCAGTCAACTGTTTCGGGGATGTCTAAGCCTGTTTCTTCCCTAAAGCGGGCGCGGCAGGCGGGGCAATAGCATACCATAGGCCAAAATGTCATATCCAGAAAAATGCCCTTGAACTTATAGGTTTCCGTAATTTCAATGAACTGTTTTTTAAGGTACTCCCGGTACCCTTTGCTATTCGGACACAAGAGGCCGTAACGGCCTCGCCCGCCCATCATGGTTTTTTGGGAAGGATCAGGATTGTCGCCCCGGGATCCGAGACCGTCAATGTCGATCATGCGCCACTCGGGATGATGCAGATAGACGCGGTTATTGTAGATAAGGCTGTAATAAGCAATCACATCCATACCGGCGTTACAGCACAAGTCAAAAAGTTTAGCAATTTTATTCTCACCCTTCCAGCCGGGATGCATTTCGCCGGAAGCGGAAGGCCAGTTGCACCAGCCTGCGTGGGAGTGAACGTAAATCATGGGCCCCGTGACCTGGGCTTTTTTGAGACACCTAAAGTATTGTTCGGGATCAAACCGTGAAAGGAATTCTTCATCCCAGCCGTCGATGTGCATATCGACAAGATTTCTTCGATAATTTTTGGTGTACCACGACATATAAAACCTCCGCTGTTATAGTAGGCTTGTTCAAGAACCCGGTTGGTTCCTGAACAAGTTCCAGATAACTTCCAGAGAAAGATACCCGGAGAAGCTCTTTTTAGCCGGAAAAACGCAGGGTGCGGTACTGCCCGTTGGCCGCCATGGCGGTTATGTACTGGGTTTTTCCCGCGTAATGCAAAACCTGATCCCTGTGCAAATGCCCGGCAAAGACCGCGCGGAGATTTTCTGTTTCAGGAAGGAGGTTTATCAGCGCCTTTGTTTCAGGCCGGTTTCCCGTCTCGGGCCACCTTTCCCTTCTTTCGATCCGCCAGTTTTTATCGGCGGCGGCGCCCCAGTCAGGATGCCCGCAGCATAGCTCGTCCGGCGGCATAGACGGCATATAGAGGGGGATATGGGTGAATACGAAAAGGGGCTGCTTTAAGGCAGCCGTTTCCCGGTAAAAGCCGAGCTGCTTCCCGTTGATTTGATAGGAAGAGCTGTCGATTAACAGTATGCTTACCCCGTTAATGGTAAAGGCGGAACAGAGAGGATCGGCGTCTTTGTAGAACGGTTTAAGGCGTTTTTCAATCCAAAGGCTCCGGAGGCTTTCTTCGGAGCCTTTCATGCCTTCGTAGTGCCAGTCATGGTTCCCCGCGGTGTATACCCAGGGAATACCGCTGTCTTCCAACATTCCCGCGACTTTAGCTACCGCCGCGGCGGAGGGATAGTTGATTATGTCCCCGGTCAATACCAGAAGATCCGCTTTCGCTTCCCCGGCCGCGGAAAGGATGTCTCTGAAACAATCCAGCGGCGCGCAGGGTTCCCCGCTCAGGCAATGCTTTACCGTTCCCGGGGAATAAGCCTGCTTCATTCTTTCGCTGTATTGAAGAAACGCCCTGTCGGCGGCGTCATCGCAGCTAATATGGGCGTCGGTGATATGCACTATGGTAAAAGGCTTCTCCAATCCCGGGAGCCGGATTAAGGTCTCCCGGTTTTTTACTTTGTTCATCACGGAACGGTTTTTATTTTATGTACCGCTGTATAATTGATACGAGGTCTTTTGAGCCCATCCGGTCAAGATCCGAGAGATAGGTATTCCAGTCCGCATTACTGTTGATATTCCGGATACCGGTGATAAATTCAACACAGGCCTGTTCCTTGTAGGGTTCAAGAACAGCATTGATGTCGGATATACGGGCATTGTCGGCTTCGCTCAGAGCCAGGGGCGGTATAAAGAGATCGTTGGGCATTCCGTATTTCAGAACTTCCAGTGTGGAAAAATAGAAGAACATCTGGGTATAGGTACCGTTATTCAGCATACTGTCCCTCAGGGCCGGGTTCCCTGTGGCAAGCCATTCTTTGGCTTCCAAAGCCCCTGTCGCCTGAGCGCCCAGACGGAAAGCGGTGCTGCGGATCATAGGATTGGACTGTTCCCAGCTGGAATTATGGGGCTGGGCGCCGTAGTTTACCAGAGCCTTCCAGATCGGTTTTTCAGCCATAAGGGAAACGGCGCCGGGATCCGGATCGTCCCAGCCTATACCTTTAGGCCCGGTATACCCGTCCAGTTCCACATCAAAATTAATGAGATAATCGTAAAGCGCTATTGCAAGTTCGGGATCTTTACACTTATCGGTTACGAAATACATGGGCCCCATTATGGACCAGAGATCCTGATTCCCCGCATTTTGCTGCCCGTTAGGGCCTTTAAGGGGAGGCAGGTAAAACGTCTCTACTCCGGGGACCGCCAGATGAGATGCGTAACCCTGAACCCAGTTGAGCGCGGGAACCCCCACTCGCGCCGGATTGCTTCCCGCAAGGCCTCTCATTTGATCCACATCGAGGGTAAATGAATCTTGCATGATAAGCCCTTCTCTGTAGAGCTCCGCCAGATAGGCCAAAGCTTCCCTAAAGCGGCTGTCCTTGTATTGTTCGGTAAGCTGCCGGTTGTTCAGGGCTAGCCCGAAATAGGAACCGGTCCATACAAAGGGCATATAGGACTTGGCAAAGTAGGCTACTACATTTTTTGTATTGGCCTTATCAAAGGCCATGGGAATTTCATCTTTCCTGCCGTTCTTGTTAAGATCGTTATCCCGTATCCACCGCAGGTAAGCGGTAAATTCATCCAGAGTCCGGGGGATCTGCCGATTATTGTCCCTGGCCCAGGGCATGTAATAAAAGATCCGGCCCTGGCCGTAGGTGCAATGGATACAGTCGTTCACCTGGGGCAAGGCGTAGAGTTTGCC
>JAIRRU010000167.1 GCA_031255815.1 Treponema sp.
TTTGTCCATAATGTAGACACATTATGGACAAACTTCCTTAAAAATTGCATTTTTGCAGCCTTTAGGCGAAAAAATGCAAGGTCTGTCCACAAAGTAACCGACTTTGTGGACAGACACTAATTACAAACTTTACATGAGAACTGTTCAGAAACTTCGGTTTCCGAACGGCCCGTTGGAGAAATTATATTGGGAAAACATAAATTAGGCAAGAACAGGCGTTACGCAAAAGGGAAACCGCGGGCTTCCTTACTTAAAATTCTCTTTTTCCAGCCTGACTATCTCCGCCACCTTGGGGGAGGAGGGGCCCTCCTCGAATTCCAGGCCCGCCCATTCGGCCAGGATCACCTTGGCAAGCTCGCTTCCGATGACCCGCTCGCCGAAGCAGGCCACGTTGCCCTTGTTGCTCAGGACAGAGCGGCGGGCGGAGAAAATGTCGTGGCATACCGCGGCGCGGATGCCTTTAAACTTGTTGGCCGACATGCACATCCCGATCCCGGTTCCGCAGAGCAGCACCCCTCGTTTTTTATAGCCCGATTCGATTATCTTCCCGCAGACCCTGGCCGCCACGACGGGGTACGCGGTCTTGTCCCCGGCGTCGGGCACGCCCATATCCTCCACGGCAACGCCCATGCCTTCCAAAAGTTTCTTCAGGGTGTCTTTCAGCGCAAGGGCCGCACCGTCGCAGCCGATAACAATGTCCCGCATAGCCTCCTCCTTGTTCTAATCGGCGCCCGCAAAGCCGGTTGCTTCGCGGTCAGACTCTAATTTATCCAAACCGCCGGGTTTTATACAGCCCGCCCGCGCGGATAAATTTCCGGAATCTCCCCCCGGGCACTTGCGGTTCATAAAAAAATATGTAAAATTTCTAATTATGGTTGACGGGGTTCTGTTCGATGCGTTTACGCTCCAGGCGGATCAGTTCGCCGTAAAGTGGAAAGACCAGATCCGTAAGGCCGCCCATTTGAAGCGTTACAACGGCCTGAGCGACGAAGCGCTGATAGAGGAAAACGTTTCTTTTTACCCTATCCTGGGCCGCACCGTCTCCCGGGGCCTTGACCGTTCGCTGGTGGGGGAATTCTTTGTCAAACGGGGAAAGCGGCAGATGGGCGAAGGTTTCCCGATTTCCGAGGTGGTTTACGCGGTAAACCTCTCCCATAAAGTGGTTATTGAATATATTATGAGTGAATACGCTCCGGAAAGCCCCCTGCGGATGTACCAGAGCATGGGGATCATGACCCAGGTGGCGGAATTTTTCCTTTTGGCCTGCTTTTATCTGACCAAGGGTTTCCTGGAAGCGACTTACACCCATATGAACTGCCAGGACAAGGTGTCCGAGGAACTGCTTCAGAAGTACTTCAGGGATGATTTTTTCTTTAAAAACGATTAGCAGCCGGTCTCTATTCAAAAGGCGGATAGAAAAGTTGAAGATGAAAGAAGAATATTTTACCGCGAAGGCGCGCAAGGGCACGCAAAAGGCGGAATTCCCTCGCCTTTTCCCGCCTTCGCGCGCCTTCTTCGCCTTTGCGGTAAATTTCTTTAAATCTCTATGCAATCCACTATCTCATTGTTGTCTGGATACGAGGAGTTCATAAAAAAACTATGGATATTAAGGGGCCTCTGGAAGAATTCAAGGTTGTTTTTTCTATTCCCCTGCCCAAGGGCGTTTCCATTCCGTTTTTCGGCCAGACCATTACCGCGATAGACATCAATGAAACTATCCTTGTCTCCTGGATGACGATGGGGATCCTTATCGCCGCCGCCCTGCTCCTTACCCGGAAACTGCGGGAAGTCCCCCGGGGATCCCAGGTTTTTCTGGAATGGGCCGTCGAATTCCTCAACAACTTTTCCCGGGAGCACTTCGGCCGCCGGGCCGCGGTCTACGGCCCCTACATCGGCACGGTGTTCCTCTTTCTCCTCCTGGCGAATATCCTGCCGGCAATTTCCCCCATGGGAATCACCGCCTTCGGGCTGGAACCCCCCTTTGTTATCAAGCCCCCTACCAGGGACATCAATTTGACCGCCGCCCTGGCCCTGGTCTCGATCCTCCTGGTGCTTTTCGGGGGCCTGCGGGCCCGGGGGCCGGGAGGCTGGGCGAAAAACCTGCTCCACCCGGTGCCGATGATGCTGCCCTTTAACCTGCTGGAGTACATCATCCGGCCGGTTTCCCTGTGCCTCCGGCTTTTCGGCAACATCCTGGGAGGCTACATTATCATGCTTCTGGTCGAGCAGGCCATGCCGATCCCTCTTATCCTGCCGGCCTTCCTGTCCCTGTACTTCGATTTTTTTGACGGTCTCATCCAGGCGGTGGTATTTACCTTTCTGACCACTCTTTTTGTGGCCGAAGCGGTGAAAGTACCTTAAAACCGCATTTGCGTACGCAAATGCAAGGCCTGCCCGCGGAGCAAGCGGCTTTCCGGGCAGAGGCTCATTAAGGAGTTTTATGATGGATAACCTTCTGTTCCTGATCGGCGCGGGTGTCGCGGTACTAACCGGTATCGGCGCGGGTATCGGTATTGGAATAGCCACGTCCGGGGCTTCCCAGGCCGTAAGCCGGCAGCCGGAGGCCTCTGGCAAGATCATGACCATCTTCTTTCTGGGCATCGCCCTGGCGGAAGCGACGGCTATCTACGGCTTTGTTATCGCCATCCTGATCTTCACCAAAGGCGCCTGAGAGAGCCTGCCATGATTAACCCTTCCCTGGCGACCTTTCTGGTAACCATCGTCAACATCGCCCTCCTTTTCGTTATCCTGCGGGCGCTTCTCTTCAAGCCGGTAAGCAAATTCATGGCCGATCGGACGAAGAAGGTGGAAGACGCGCTCGCCCAGGCGGAAAAGGAGAAAAACCAGGCAAAACAGCTTCTGGCTTCCTACGAGGAACAGATCCGGCAGGCTGAAGGCGAAGCCGGGGCGATTATCCGGGAGGCGCGGGAAGCTTCCCTGAAAGAGGCGGATCGGATTATCGCGGAGGGGAAAGCCGCCGCGGAGAACATGATCGCCGCGGCCCGCGGCCAGATAAACGCGGAGAAGCAGGCCGCTCTTGCCGTGTTCAAGGCGGAAGCCGCCGCCCTGGTGGTGGCCGCCGCTTCCCGGCTTCTGCTGCGGGATCTGAATCAGGAAGACAACCGCCGCCTGGCCGCGTCCCTGCTGGCCGAGATCGCCCGGGGAAACGTTTCCCCGCTCAGACCGGGCCGGGACGCGGCGGGGGAATAGCCCGTGCCCGCCCCGGAACCCTGGGCCGGCCGCTGGGCTCTCGCCTTTGTAAAGGCCCTGCGGCAGGATCCTGAGGCTGTCGCCCAGGGCCTTGCCCTGCTCAAAATTATCTGCCCGGTAATCGGCTCGATCCGCGCCTCCGGGGGCAGGGGGGAACCTTCGGGAAGGGCCGCCGCCGATCAGCTGGAGGGGATGCTCCGGGCCGCGTTAAAAGAAGCCGTCCCGGAAGGCGCCGGGCTTTCCGGCCCCCCCGGCTCCGGCAGTCCCGCCGGGATCGGCCGGGATCCGGGCGGGGAACTTAACGCGGAGGAAGCTGCCCTCCGCTTCCTTTTGCTTCTGGTTAAGCGGGGGATCTTCGGCCAGGCCGGCAAGATAATCGAGCGGATCGGGATAGAGCTGGACAATCTGCGGGGCTTCCTGCGGGCCGGCCTTGACTCTCCGTTCCCGCCGGAAGAAGATTTGAAAAAAGATCTGGAAAAACAGCTTGCCGGAAAAACCGGGGCGAAGGGCGTGGTGTTCGAGGTAAAAATCGTCCCGGAACTGCTGGGAGGGTACCGGCTGCGGATAGGCGGCGGGATTATCGACGCCAGTCTGCGGGCTTTATTAAAGCAAATGGAGACGGATCTTGCGGCGCCTTATGCGGCGGGCGCGGGCGGCGCTTTAAACGGCGTCCTTCCGTCCCGTGGAGGTTTGTAATGGTCGATTATGGCAACCTGACCAGGGTTTTGCGGGAACAGATCGAACACTGGGAGGGGAAACCTTCCTCCGATTCTTCGGGATTCGTCGTCCAGGTGGGGGATTCGGTAGCCACTATCTACGGCCTGGACAAGGCGGTATACGGGGAACTGGTGGATTTTAGCTCCGGGGCCGTGGGGATAGTCCTTAACCTGGAGGAGGAGGGGGTCGGCTGCGTGCTCCTCTCCGGCGAGTCCCTGGTTAAAGACGGGGAAGAAGCCCGGGGTACCGGGAAGGTCGTTTCGGTGCCCGCCGGAGCTTCCCTTCTGGGCCGGGTGCTGAACCCCCTGGGGGAGGCCATAGACGGCAAGGGGCCCGTTAGCGCGGAGGAGTATCTTCCGGTGGAATCTCCCGCCGCTCCGGTAATCGACCGGGGTGCGGTGAACGTGCCCCTTCAGACCGGCGCGCTTTCGGTGGATTCCATGATCCCCATCGGCAGGGGGCAGCGGGAGCTTATCATCGGCGATCGGCAGACCGGGAAGACCTCCCTGGCCATCGACACGATCATCAACCAGAAGGGGAATGACGTTTACTGCGTCTACTGCGCCATCGGGCAAAAGTCTTCTTCCGTGGCGGCGATCATCAAAAACCTGGAAAAATTCGGGGCCATGGATTACAGCTTCGTGGTTCTGGCCTCAGCCTCCGATTCGGCGGCCTTGCAGTACCTGGCTCCCTATTCGGCGGTTGCCATGGCGGAACACTTTATGCGTAAGGGCAGGGACGTGCTGGTGGTCTACGACGACCTTTCCAAACACGCCGTGGCTTACCGGACTATCAGCCTCCTCCTCCGCAGGCCGCCGGGGCGCGAAGCCTTTCCGGGGGACGTGTTCTACCTCCACTCCCGGCTGCTGGAACGTTCGGTAAAGCTTTCCGATGCCCGGGGAGGCGGCTCCATCACGGCCCTGCCCATCGTGGAAACCCAGGCGGGGGACATTTCCTCCTACATCCCCACCAACGTTATCTCTATTACCGACGGGCAGGTTTTTCTGGATTCGGAGCTTTTCAATTCGGGTTTCCGCCCCGCCGTAGACGTGGGCCTCTCGGTAAGCCGGGTGGGCGGATCGGCCCAGTCCAAGGCTATCCGCAAGATCTCCGGACGCCTGCGCCTGGATCTGGCCCAGTACCGGGAAATGGCGGCCTTCGCCCAGTTCGGAAGCGACCTGGACAAGGCCACCCAGGACAAGCTGGCCCAGGGTGTCCGGCTTATGGAGGCCCTGAAGCAGCCCCAGTTCAAGCCCTACACCATGGAAGAAGAAACGGCAATCCTCTTTGCCGCCGTTAACGGCTACCTGATTGATGTGCAGGTGGAGAAGATCGGCCCCTTTATCCAAGGTTTCCTGGATTACCTGAGGAGCCGCAACGGCGCCATGCTGGAAAGCATCGCCAAGACCGGGCTTACCACCGCGGAAACGGAATCGGAACTGCGGAAAGCGGTGGAATCTTACAAGCAGCTTAAACAGTAGGCGGGAAGTATGGCGAATTTACGGGATGTCCGCCTGCGGATGCGGGCCATCAGACAAACCCTGCAGGTGACCAAGGCGATGAACCTTATCTCCACGGCGAAACTGCGGAAGGGCCGCCGGGTGCTTGAGGATACGGAGCCCTACTTTACCCGGATCCAGAAGTCCATGTTCGATATCCTCTCCAGCGCGGGCCGGGTACAGAGCCAGTTCTTTAAAACCCCGCGGGACGGCGGCGGCCGCGCGGCGATTGTGGCGATCACCAGCGACAAGGGGCTTGCCGGGGGCTACAACGCCAGTATATTCCGCCAGGTTATGGATCTTGCCGGACGGCTCAGCAAACCCCTGCTTATCCTTATCGGCGCTATCGGCCAGCGGTACTTTATCAATTCCCCCTACCTTGTCCTGGAAAATTTTTCCTTCCGCTCCCGGATGCCCGAGATGGAGGACGCCAGGGAAATCGCGGACTATCTGCTATCCCAGTTCGAGTGGGGCATGTTCGACGAGGTTCATGTGGTTTATACCCACATGTACAGTTCCATAAAATTGCTCCCCACCGAAAGGCAGATCCTTCCCCTGGATCTGAACCGGATACGGGAGGAGCTTTCCCAGAGCGGGGGGCAGGAACGGACGGAGCTTCAGTTCGAATTCCTCCCCTCCCCGGACGAGGTTTTTAACGCCCTGGTACCCCTCTACATCAAAGGCATTGTGTACGGTACCCTGGTGGAATCCTACGTAAGCGAGCAGAGCGCCCGCATGGCCGCCATGGACGAAGCCTCCAAAAGCGCGGAAGACATGCTGGCCGGCCTCCAGATAAGTTACAACCGGGCGCGCCAGGCGGGAATAACCAATGAAATGTCGGAGATCGTTTCCGGCTCCGCGGCCCTGGGCGGATAACCGGGCTGGCCCCGGAAGCCGGAGTTTTAAAACGGCTTGATCAAGGGGATAGAGAGCGCGGCTTTAAAGCCGCGTGTTTTAGGAGCGTCAATGGGCAGTATAGGTCATGTTACGCAGATAGTCGGGCCGGTAGTGGATGTCCGTTTTGAGGGAAGTATCCCCGCCATTCTCAATGCCCTGGAGGTAAAGCTTCCCGGCGCTGAGGGACGCCGGGTAGTGGTGGAGGTGCTGCAGCATATCGGGGACAACCGGGTCCGCTGTGTCGCCATGGAAGCCACCGAGGGCCTCTCCCGGGGTCTTGAGGTTGAGGACACAGGTTACCCCATCAGGGTTCCCGTAGGGGAAGAGGTGCTGGGCCGTATGTTCAGCGTTACCGGACGGATCATCGACAACAAGGGAGACTTTAACTGCGCCAATTACGCCTCTATCCACCGTCCGGCCCCCAGCTTCGAGGAAAAGCGCCCCGCCACGTAAGTGCTGGAGACGGGGATCAAGGTTATCGACCTTATCGCCCCCTACGCCAAGGGGGGGAAGATCGGCCTCTTCGGCGGCGCCGGGGTGGGCAAGACCGTTATCATCATGGAGCTGATCCACAACATCGCCACCCAACATTCGGGCTACTCGATCTTTTCCGGCGT
>JAIRRU010000233.1 GCA_031255815.1 Treponema sp.
AAAAAAGAGTCCGGGCTTTTTTTATTCCGTAAGCCTGAAATTCGGTTTTCCCATGATGTCGGGCCTTCTTGAAGACCGGGACTGGCTGGCCCTGAACGGCGCGCTTTCCCATTACTCGCGCCACGAGTCCAGGATAGACGAAGCGTGGTTTCACGATTTCCTGGGGGGGGTTTCCCTGCCGCTGAGGCCCCGCGTCCTGGTTAAGCCTTTTCTGGGGCTCTCATATACCCATTTAAAGTGGACGGCTTCCAACGGCTACACGAAATACGGAAAATGGGCGAATAATTCCTATTTGCCCCTTGAAGATTCGGATCAGGAAAAACCCCTGTCCGGCCGCGTCGCGAGCTATACCCAGAAATGGCTGGTTCTTCTCTTTGGGGTTTCGTTTTCCTATGTTTTCCATCCCCGTTTTTCCGCCGGCCTTTCTCTCCGCTTAAGCCCCCTCCTTTACTATACCGGAACGGACGATCATTTCTTAAAGGATATGCGCTACGATGATTACATTTTCGGCGGTATGTACCTGGAGCCCGGCGGGGACTTCGTCTTCAATTTCAACGAACGGTTTTCCGCGGGGCTGTATGTTTCCTGGCGTTATATAAAGGGAAGGCCCCACGGCCTTACCTACAGCCGGAGAACGGGCGGCCGCGTTTATCAGAGCCATACCGCGGGAGCGGCCTGGCAGAGCCTGGATTCAAGCCTCCGGGCGCTTATCCGTTTTTAAAACTGAAAAGAGTTTCCGGTCGGAGTCCACAAAATCGAGCCCCTCCATTTCTTCAAGGGTCGCCCAGCGCCATTCGGTATGTTCGGTAAGCCTGAATTCGGTCTTGAGAAATATTATTTGGTAGGCGTTGAGCGTCCGCCGCCGGCCCTTATGGACAAAGGAGGCGCTTCCTAAAAATTCCCCCACCCGGACGGGGACTGAAAATTCCTCCGCGTATTCCCGGACAAGGGCTTCTCTGTCGCCCTCCCCTTCTTCGGCTTTCCCGCCGGGGAATTCCCATTTTTCCCCCATAAGGCCGCCGGATACGCGCCGGGCTATAAAGTACCGATCCCCTTCCCGGGCTATGCCCGCTACCGAATTCACTGCCTTGCTTATTCCGTCCAAAGCGTCCGGCGGCCCTACAGCAGGAGCGCCTGGGGAAAGAGAAAGTGGAGCAGGGCCGAGCCAAGGGCGGCAAAGCCTAGCCACTTGCGGTTCCGCGAGACCGTCTCCATGATCTTTGAACTCCGTTCGCCGTCAAGAACCGGCCGGCTCCCGTAGTATCCTAAAAGGACAACAAAACCCGCTCCCAAACCCGCGAGGGCCGGAATAAGATCCCCCAGCACCGGTGTAGCGCCCTGAACCGGGGAAAGAAGTTTAAAGAGGCCGGCAACCATGGTTAAAAGCCCCAGAATCAGTCTGAAAGTCTCGTTCCGGAAGGGAACACGGAGCCCGGCCTCCAGGGAACTCTCCTCCCCCGAATCCCCGCTTAAGAGGACAAACCCGGCAGCCGCGTTAAAAAGAACGGACAAAAGATAAAACTGTATCATGCTCCCTAATATTACCGTGTTTTAACTTTAAATTCAAGAAGTTCGCTTTCCCCCTCCAGACGGAAGAGCAGTTCCGGACTGTCGAAAGGCACTACCACGAGGAATTCCTCTTCCTTTCCGGAGCTGAAGGCAAGGCGGTGGGAGAAAAGGGCGCCCTCCCCTCCCCTGGCGGGGCTTATCAGGATATCTGCCAGGCCGCCGGCATCTTCCCGATCCGGTTTTTTCCGGATCGTAACTATCACCGTTCCCTGGTAACTCTGGGCCTCAACAGTAATGCTGTTTCCCTGGAACTTATAGCTTCCGCCGGCAATGCCCGAAAACGCGATGATTGCGCTGACTAGCGAGAGGATAAGCACGGCGGCAAAAAGCGTGGCCAGGGGTTTTGTGGCGATAAGGGGCCGCAAAAGGTTGAACTTTGGCGGGGCTGATTCCTCGTAAAGGGCCTTTACCTGCCGGGGCGCCTTTTCAAGCCGCTTTTCCCGGGAGTAGTAAAAAACCATTTCGTCTTCCTGCCGCCTGTCTTCGGTAAGTTCCCTGCCGGGATTGGGCCGGGAATGTTTTGCGCCGGGAGATTCTTCGTTCACAGGATTATTCTCCGGAAAAACCAGGCGCCGCAGAGGGGGGCAGCCAGGCGCTTCCCGCTATAGCCGCCGCCCTGTCCGCCAGCTCCAGGGGATCGGTAAAGCGTCCGGCAAGAAGGGGATCCTCCGCGCTTCTGATGAGGAGCGCCGCGGCGGCCAGGGCGCAGCCGTAGAGATCGGGAGGCGCGGCCCCGCCCGCTGCCCGGCCGCGGGCGGCTATACCGGCGCAGAAACCCGCCAGGAGGTCGCCGCTGCCCCCCGCGCCCAGAACCGGGGCCATGCCGTCTACCAGGCCCAGCCTCCCGTCCGGGGCGGCGGCAAAGATCACGTGGGTCTTGAAAAGGATCACCGCGTTTTTCTCCCGGGCAAGGGAGAGGAGGAAGGGCGCGGGATGGGCGAGGAGTTCTTCTTTGGGAATATCCCCGTAGGCGGCAAGCTCCCCCGGATGCGGGGTGAGCAGGGTTCTGCCGTGAAACAGCCTGCCCTTGGCAAGGCCGATGGCGTCGGCGTCGAGGATGAGGGGGATGCCGGACTCCTCCAGCGCCAGGGCTTCCTCCAGGATTCCCCGGCGGGCCGGAGATTTGCCCCAGCCGGGGCCCAGGAGCAGCGCGTCGGGTTTGAAACGGGAAAGCCCTTCCGGCGCGGCCCCGATGCCCAGCGCTTCCCCCCCCGCTACGGAGGGAACCACCATAATGCCCCCGGCGTTGGCGGAGAGGGGTTCATAGATCGGGGGGTCTGCCACCAGCCGGATAAGCCCCGCCCCCGCGGCCTGGGCGCCCCTGGCGGCTATCCGGGCGGCCCCGGAAGCGCCGGGCGATCCGGCGCGGATCTCCAGCAGCCCCCGGCTGTGTTTGTAGGCGTCGGGCTTTACCGGGGGGATCAGCGAGGCGGCCTGTTCCCAGGAGACCAGTTCCGCCGCCCGGTATTTTTCCACCAGCTCCCCGGGAAAGACGCCCCCTACCGGGAGGATCCTCCCCGCCCGGGGCCGGGCGGCAGGGTCGTAAAGACAGAACTTTCCGGGCTCTACCGCCAGGGTCGCGGCGGCGGATAAAAGCGGATCCCCTTCCTTCCGGCAATCCGAATTCCCCGAGGGGAGATCCACGGCCACCACCAGGGGCCGCTTGCCGCCCCCCGCGCTGAGACGGTTCACCTGTTCAACCAGGCCGGCAAGGGGGCCCCGCAGCGGCCCCTCAAGACCCGTCCCGGCAATACCGTCGATGAGGAGATCCGCCCGGCGGAGAATCTCGTCCGGCACCGGATCGGGGAGGGTTCCGGTGCAAAAAACCCCGACGCCCATCTTTTCCAGGGAGCGGAAGGCCTCCGAGCGGGGGTTCCGTTCCCCCTGGCCGGGAATTTTGTTTATTATCACCAGGGCCTTTCCCGCTTCCGCCCGGCCGGCCAGAAGCAGGCTGCGCAGGATCACCAGGGCGTCGGCGGCGTTGTTCCCCGAACCGGCAAGTACCGTGACAGAGGGTTTGGCGGGGCCGGCAAAGAGGGAGGGGAAAGCCGCCGGCAATACTTCCGCGGCCCGGCGGCCCGCCGCTTCCACCAGGGCGAAAGGATCGAAAAACCACCGGGAAGCGGC
>JAIRRU010000249.1 GCA_031255815.1 Treponema sp.
TTCCTCCTGGGGGACTTCGGCGTAAAGACGGAGGGTTCCTACAGCATCCTGAGCGCGCCGATCCGGCGCCTGGCCTTTGGGGATATTACCCGCCAGGGGCTCCCCTTCTACGGGGGCAGCCTTACCTACCATCTGGAAGGGGAAAGCAAAGCCGGGGAGGCCCTGGTCATCGATGCCAGCTCCTACCGATTCATGGCCCTGAAGCTGAAGGTTGACGGTGCCGACCGGGGCTTTATCGCCTACGCCCCCTACCGGATCAGGGTGGAAGGGCTCCCCGCGGGGAAACACCGCATCGATCTTACCGGGCTGGGCTGCCGGATCAACACCTTCGGCCAGCTCCACAACAACATGGATCACTCAGGCTACTGGTGGGGCCCCAACTCGTGGCGTACCGCGGGCCCCGCCTGGACCTACGAGTACAAGTTCTGGCCCCAAGGGGTGCTCAAGTCGCCGGAAATATACGGCGGATGATGATCTTTTAAGGGCGGCATGGGAAACGGGGACTTGAAGCAAAACCGGCCTCCGGTTTTGCTTCGCTGGTTTATTTACTACCTGGTTGTTCTGTCGGTTCCCATGCTCCTGAGCGCTTTTATCTATTTTCACTCCCGGCGGATTATCAACCGGAATTCGGAAGAAATTTACGCCGCCTCCCTGGAGCAGGCCCGGATTGAATCGGACGGGCTTATCGATACCGTAACCCGGACGCTGGAACAGATCGTCATTAACCGGAACGTGCAAAAGCTTACGTTTATTACCGGCAAGCCCAGCCCCGACGACATTCTGACCATGTACAATCTGACAGCGGAACTGCGGAATTACCCTATCCTTTCCCCGGTAATAGATGACGTATTCCTGGTACTGAACCGCATCGATACCATAGTCGGCACCATCGGTTCCATATATCAGGAATGGTACTACGAGCTTTACTACAGGGATGGCGAAACCGGCATCCGGGAAATGAAAAACCTGATGGGGGAATCCCACCGGATGAACGTGCTGCCGGTAAAAGACCGGCTCCTGTTCCTGCGGACCACCCCGGAAAACAATTTGAGCGAAAGTTCCATTACTGTCGCTGTCGCGGTAAACAGGGATCGGTTTCCGGAAAGATTCGGCAGTATCGGCGAAAACCCCGGCAGCGCCATGTATATCTTTGACGGCGATAACCGGATCATCTGTTCTTCCGCCAACGCGCCGGATCTTCCCCCGGATTTCAGCACGGAAAAGGGGGCGGTAAAAATCGGCAAGACCCTGTACTATCCCCTTGCGACGGGCTCGGGGGCGATGAACTGGAAATACGTCTGCCTTATCCCCATGGACGCCCAGCGCGAACGGGCCCGGCAGATCCAGTATTCCACCCTGGCAGGCTTCCTGGGCTGTTCCCTCTTCAGCGTCTTCTTTTCTTTCAGAATGACCAAACGGGGCTACAGCGCCCAGCTTGCCCTGTGGAACGATCTGCAGATCCTCCGGAAGTACTATATTTATACCCTGCTGGAGAAACCCTACGATCCGGAAACCGGGCCGGGGGAGATGGAGAAATACTCGATAGAGCTTCCCGGGGAAAACAACATAGTTTTACTGTTCGCCCTTTCCGAAGAATCTTCCGGGGAGCCGGGAAAGGCCCTTTCGGAAAAAGAGGGGAACAAGATAAACCGGATCCGCTTTGCCCTGATGGGCGCGTTTCAGGAATCGGCGGGAAAAAAATTCCGGGTGGAGATGAGCGACGTGGGGAAAAACACCGCCGCTATCGTTAACTGGTCAGGCGGGGGGGAAGGCACGATCGGCCTGCTGGAAGCTGATATCGAATACACCCAGCGGCGGATTGAAGGGCAGTTTCACGCTTCCGTTTCCACCGTCCTGGGGGAACGGCGCCGGGGGATAGAGGGCATTTACTACTCGAACCTGGAAGCCCGCGAAACCCTTCAGTATCTTGACGCGAAAAACGGGCAGACTATACTCCACTACCGGGATATCAAGAACCAGGACACCCATTACCAGTTCCCCCAGGAAATGGAACAGAAATTTATCAACACGATCCTGCGGGGAGACGGGGATGCCGCCTGCGATCTGCTGCGGCGGCTTTTTGAAATGAATACCTCAGGAAAGGGCCCCTCCGGGCCGGTGCTGAGGATCCTGGCGGCGGACATACTCGGTTCGGTGATGAAGGGGGTAAGCGCGAGGGAAGGCGGCTCGGCGGAGTTGGATCTCTTTAATCCGGAGCAGATCCCTATCAGGGATCTGGCGGCTTCCCTTGAAAAAACGATCCGGAAGATCTGCGCCGCCAGCCGTCTTATGCCGGAGAAGAAAAATTCCCCCCGGATAAGCGAAAAGGTGAAAGAGTACATCAACGGAAATTTCCGCAATCCGGACATCAATATCTCTATTACGGGCCTTCATTTCAACATGTCCCCCTTCTACCTCTCCCGGATTTTCAAGGAAGAAACCGGCGTGGGGCTTCTGGAATACATCAACGCCCTGAGAATCGAGGAAGGCAAAAAACTCCTCGCCCGGGGGCAGAGCATCGTTAAAACCGCCGAGCTGACCGGTTTCCGGGACAGCAACGCCTTTATCCGGGTTTTCAAAAAACTTACCGGAGTAACTCCGGGACAGTACAAGGGGATAGAGTAGCAGCTTGTTTACAAACGTCTGATAAACCCGCCGGCTTTACGGGGCGGCGGGGAAATCTTATCGGTACTGTCCGCCTAATAGTTACCCTTTTCCCTGACAATATCCAGCGCCCGCAGGTAATTATCGGTGTTTGCCCCAAACTGCACGGAATTGGTGGAGCCAAAGATAAAACCGCCGCCGGGAGCGCAGATATCCATTATTTCTTTCGCTTTATCAATAACCTGCCGTTTCGTGCCGTGTGTCAAAAGACGGGCGGGATAGAACCCGGAAATACACGCGACGTCACCCAGCGCCTTCTTCGCCGTCAAAGGGTCGACGTCCTCAAAATGCACCACCGTTTTGCCCTTTGGCAATTCCCTCAAAAATTTAAGCCTCGTGCCGTATTTAGCTTCCGTATACACGTAGGGGATGACCCCGGCCTCGACCCACGCGTCGACGAAGCGAAGCAGGTACGGCCAATAGAACCTGGCATAATGCTCGTCGCTTAAAAAAGCGTCCATGCCCTTATGCATGGGCATGAAGGCCATACGACCCGCTTGCGGCGGG
>JAIRRU010000269.1 GCA_031255815.1 Treponema sp.
CCCAAAACCGTGTGCGTAGCACACAGTCAATTAGTTTTGGGACAGGCTCCGCATATAGGTATTAAACCCCTTCGGCACGAATAAGGGTCCGGGGCTTTTACAAAATACTCCCCTGCCCGGCGCTACTTTTCCGGCGCGGACCAGTTTGCGGGATCAAAAATGCTGGAATGTACGTGCAGCCACTGATCCCCGCGGATGTTGTACTGGTATTCGCCGTGCCGGTAGCTGCTAAGAACCTCGATGGTTGTGATCGCCGCCCCCCCGTCCTTATCGGCCTTTAGTTCCTTGTTGGTAAAGGGATTTACCGGATCGGGTATCAGGTCTTTCAGCGCGAAAAGCGCCGCGTCCCCGTTCGTCATAAAAGAATTGTCAACCGCCAGGCCCCCGCCCCGGGAGTTAAAATCCTTAAACATCAGCAGGGGATTGTAGTACTGCAGCGGGGATCCGCCGGGCAGGGTTATGTTTTCTTTATAGTCCCCGGATCCCCGGCCATGATCCGCCACCAGGATGATCCGCGTGTTGTCGTAGATCCCCTCGTCTTTAAGGAAATCCATAAATTTCGCCATAAGGAGAAGGGAGGCCATGTTCAAATGGTAGCGGCCGTCTTCGGCAAAGCCGCCGGCCCCCTCCCCCTCTTCCTCCCCCTCCATGCCGGGGGGCCTGTAATCCGGCAGCCGCAGCAACGCTGTTTCATGGGGAAGGTGCAGGTAGACCGCCGTGTAGGTATCCCCCTCCCCGCCGGAGGATGTAAGCCGGGGCAGCAGATCCAGGAAGGCGTAATCATTGATAACCGTGCTGGTCAGCCCTTCCCCCGCGCTCCCCCCGCCCCGCAGGTTCTCCGTACCCAGCCAGTTGCCGTCGTCGTAGATAAAATACCGGAGAAAAAGCGGGGCCGTCTTAAAAAGGGAGAACCGGATCAAATTCGCCTTGAGCAAATTTGTAATGCTTATCCCCCTTACGCCGGGGTGCTGATTCAGCCAGAGGGAGGTATACTTTCCCGCGATATTTTCCGCGCGGATCTCCGGATAGCCGGAAAAGACCTCCAAATTCGGCAGGCGGTAATTATCAAAGGGGGGATCGGTCACGGTAACCGAATACCCGGCCCGCGAGAACATAAGGGGCAGGAGGAGGTAGGCCTCCTTGTGTTTTTCCACCAAGGGGACGTCGTCCCGGCTGTTTATCGCCTCCGGCGTGTACTCGTAGCCGCCGTAAAGCGGAGGGGCCCCCACCAGGGTATAGTTGGCAAAGGAAACGCAGTTGGGAAACCAGGTAAAGTCCTTATAGGCTTCCGCCAGCCGGGGTTTCTCTTCAAACATGTAGGGCACATAGCCGGATACCGCCGCGTCCAGCATGAAGAGCATCACGTTTTTTCCGGACTTCGACAGGCGGTAGGTTTCCGCAATCTCCCCGTTTTCCCCGGCGGGGGCCCGCCTGTCCCTAAGGGCCGCGAAGTCCCCCCGGATTCTTGCCATGTTCAGGATTCCGAGGGCCCCGAGAGACGCGAGAAGGACGATCTGGAGGGAAAAAAGCAGCCTTCTTTTCCCCCTTAGGCCCAGGAACAGTATAAGGAATCCCCCGGCGGCGAGGAGCAGGAGATTAAGGGCGTAGGCCCCCGGATTCCCCGAGGACAGGGACCTCGGCTCGGAGAATATCAGGGTGTTCGTGAGGAAGCCAAAACGTTCCGAAACGGTAAAGACATTGACGGAGGCCCCCAGGGCCAGGGCCGCCATGGAAAGAGAGAAAACCTGCCGGGTCCGGGGGGAAAAGAGAAAGTAGAGGCCCGGCGCCCAGAAAATAAAGAACCCCGCGGCCTGGGACAGAACGGAAAAGATAAAGGGAAAGGGGGAACCCTGGGAATCGATAAAAGAAAATTCCTCCACCGAAGAGGCTATAAGGGAGCCGGGTATCACCAGGCCGGCGAGGACGAAGAGAATCAGGGTGGAAAGGATAAAACAGCGGTTCCCCGCCCCGGGGTCCAGGGTAATACGTTCCGCCCCGAAGCGGCGGGCAAGGGCCCCGGGCAGCCGCGCCAGGGGGGGGATAAAAAAAACGGCGGAAAACAGGGCGCAGGCCAGCAGCCTGTTGGGCAGGTCGCCGGGGTGGAAAAAGAAAACATAAACATCAAGGCCGGCGGCGGCGGCAAACACCAGGCCGAGGACCAGTTTTTTCGCGGATTTTATTTTTACCAGGATGTTCTTTGCCAGGGAAAAAAGATTGTTCAGCGTCCAGTACAGCACCAGGCCCGAAGGGGAATTGTACAAAAGAATAAGGAATACAAGGGCGGTCAGGTAAAGCTGTAGTTTTTCTTTTACGGGGAAGCCCTTGGCGTAAAGGGCCGCCGAAAGGCAGTTAAGGACGGTCATGACGACGGGAAGGAGGTTTAGGCTGGAGGCAGGGCCCAGGGAAATAAGCCCGTCGGGAAGGCCCAGGTCCCGGATGAAGAGGAAGGACGAGCCCCTCAGCACCTCCAGCCGGGAAAGGTACGAATAGGCGGCGATAAAAAAGGGAACCTGGATAAGCAGGCTGAAGGAATTCCGCAGCGCGTAAACCGGATGGTAGTGATTCTGCCGGTAATAGGCCGACAGGATCATGTACTGCTCGTCGCCGGAAAAAACCGCCTTGATCTTCCTGATCTTCGCCTCCATGCGCCTCTGGGTTTCCCGCCCGGCTTCCCGCCATTTTTCGGCGCGGAAATAAAGGGGCAGGGTAAGGACGCTTACCGCCAGGCTGACCCCCAAAAGGGCGGCCCCGGGGTTATCGCCGGCCACCAGGTACACAAAGAAGAAACACAGTTCGATTATTTGAACCAGGGGGAAAATAATCAGGTTGTACAAAAGATCGGGCATTGGTTTACATCCGGTTCAGGGGCGGGCCTTCCGGGCTAAAAAACGAATTCCGCCGTAACAGGCCCGGGCAGGAGGATAAGATCGTAGAGGGGGACCGAAAACCCGGCCTTCCCCCCTTCCTGTTCTATCCGCAGCGAATCCCCGCCCCGGACCCGCAGTTCCACCGGGGAGGGGGAGATGAGGCTTAGGGCGATATGGTAGCCCCGGAAGGCCTCCTCCGCCAGGGCAAGGAGCCCGGGATCCGCCGTTTCCGGGCCCGGCCCCAGGCGGAGAACCAGGGAGCGACGTTCCCCCCGGACCAGGCTTGCCGCCTCCCCGCCGTAGTCCAGCAGGGGGAGGATATCCTCCAGGGCGGAGAAGCCGATTTCCGCCCTGTAGAGCAGATCGGGGCCCTCCTCCCCGGCGGAGAAGGAGATAAGACGCAGCCCCTCCAGGCTGTCAACGCTGCGCTCGAAATCGGCCCGGCCCGCGGGGACGCTGGGCCAGCGGGCGTTGCCGTCCAGGGCCCCGATGTTCTGAAACTGCCGGGACACCCGGTATTCCAGCTTCAGCCTCCCCCCGCCCCCGGCCTGAAGGATGATCTCCGCGCTGGAACCAAGGCAGGAACAGAGGCAGAGGGCCCCGGCGAGAAGGGCGGGCCAGAAAAAAACAAAGGATCTTTTCATCGCGGTTCCTTAAAGCCGCTCCAAAATGCCGGGGCACCGGGACAGCGGCGTAATCTAAAATTCTTCGGAATGTATGCTCATATCCTGGATTCTGACCGGAAGATCCCGCTCTACCAGTTCGAAGGCCTTGTGCAGCACCGATTCGCCGAAACTCCGGGAATTGGAAACCATGGCCCCCCCGATCTGGGCAAAGGACAGGGAATCCTGCAGGTCCACCTCCGCGACGCTCATGTTAAAGCGGCGCTGAAGCTTATCCTTCAGGGAACGGATGATCCGCCGTTTCTCCTTGATGCTGTCCACGCCGGGAATTTCAAAGATCATCTGAATCATGGACACAATCATTGCCGCTACTGTACACAAAGCCGCCGCCCCGGGCAAGCCGCCGCCCGCTTTTGCGCGCCTTCGCGGTAAAATATTGCCCGCCTTTTGAACAGAGGCCGGGTACTAGGGCAGATCCCTGATCAGCTCCCGCAATTCCTCCCGGGCCGCGGCGGAAACCCGTTCATCCGCCGCCAGGGCCTCCAGGGCTTCTTTGCCGGCAAAGCCCTCGTCCAGGGCTGTCCTCAGCTCCATCATCCCCTGGGGGTTTTCGCTGTCGGCGATCAGAAACACCCGGGCCAGATCGAAACGGAGATCCGGCCGGCGGGGATTTTCGCTGTCCGGGGGAAGGCTGGAAAAGGCGGCCTGGTACTCCTCCAGGGCCCTGGCGTAGAGTTCCGCCCCCTCCAGGGTCTGGGCGTATTCGTAGCGGATGGCGCCGTTGTCATTATCCTTGAGCCAGCGGGCGTAGCTGTCCGCGGCCTCCACCTTTCCCAGGGCCTTCTGAGTCCGGGCAAAGAGGAGGAGGACGTCCTTGTTTTCCTCCAGGGCAAGGGGATTCGCGGCAAGCAGTTTTTCCGTTTCCCCGTACTTCTTCATGGCGAAGAGTACCAGGGCGTGGTTATAGCCGTCGTCAAGGCTGTCCGGAACCAGGGCCAGGACCCTGGCGTACAGGGCTTCGGCCTCTTCGATCTCCCCGGTCTTGATCCGGGTATAGGCCAGGGCCCTCAGGGCCATCACGTTGTTCCCGTCCCGGGCCAGCACCCTTTCAAAGTACCAGGCCGCGTCCCCGTAACGCCCGGCCTCAAAGGCGATGCGGCCCAGGTTGTATTCGCTGGCGGTCCTGGTTTTGTCCGCCGCCGCCGCCCGGGCAAGCCAGCGTTCCGCCTCCTCGTAGCGCCCCATCTCAAAGTAGGCCATGCCGATATTGTAGTATTCCTCCGCGGAGGCCCCGAAACTCTGGCAGGAAAACAGCAGCCCCCAGATCAGGAGGACCGCCGGAAAGAGGCCCGGCTTCAGGCGCTGTTCCGGCCCCGGCCTTAAATTCGGCCCCATCTTCAGCCCGGCGCCCCGCGGGAGAGGACGGTGTCTTCGATTTTCCGCAGCTGGGCCCGGTAAAGCCGGGCGATATTGTCCCCGTAATCGGCGACAAGCTGGATGATGTTCCGGGGGTTTTCACCGTCCGCCCCGTTGATCCGGTCCCCCGCGTCCCCCAGGCCGGGCATGATATAGGCGGCCTTGTTAAGCACCGGGTCCATCCACAGGGTATAAACCTCGCAGTTGTCCAGGGCCCGGACCACCCGCAGGGCCCCCTTAAGGGCGGCGATAACGTTGAAGAAGCGGATGGACTTCGGCTTAATCCCCCTGTCAAGCAGGTACTTCAGCACCGTTACCAGACTCCCCCCGGTGGCGTTCATGGGGTCCGCGAAGACCAGGTCCTTCCCCTCCAGATCGGCCAGGCTGAAGAAGGACCTTTCCAGATCCAGGATATACTCCATGTCGTTTTCCTGCTTCCGTTCGTCCCTTTTGATGCGGAACAGGGCGAAGGGAGTCACGTAACCGTGGGAGGAATACTCCTCTATCTCCTTGCTCATGATCATCGAAGGCAGCAGGGCCCCCCGGAGCATGACGCACATCACGGTGTTTTCGATAAGGCCGTCGATGTTGGTAATCTTATGAACCGCGTAGTTGTCCACCGGCTCCGTCACGGGGGTTTTTACGATAAGATAGTTCTTATCGCTCCCCGCCCGGCCCCCGTAAGCCAGCTTGAAAAGCATCTCATAGGCCCGCTGGATGTAGTACACAAACTCCTGATTCTCCGTCCGCACGTCCCGGAGCTTGGCTATGAGGCGGGAAGCCTCGGCGTGGCTTTCGTGGGGGGTCTGGAATGAATAAACATGGAGCCCCGCCTCCTCGGCGCAGATCTCCTGCATAAGGCTTCCCATCTCGTTGTAGCGGGAGATAAGCCCCTCCTCCGCCAGCCGCCGGGTCTCCACCTGGTTGGCGTGGGAAAGCTCCCCGAAAAGCCCCATGACCTCCTGATAGACCCTGTCCATCCGGGCCAGCCGGTCCTTATCCCCCGCCGTAAGGTACCCGTCCAGGTCCTCGGCCTTCAGCACTACCGTATTCATTAGGGCCAGTATATTTTCCGCCGGCCCCCGTGGCAAGTACATTCCCGGCCGGCCCGGCGGGGGCCAGGGCTTTTTCAAGGTACTCCCGGGGGCAGTACAGGTTAAGGCGCTTAAAGACCCGGGAAAAGTAAGAAAGGCTGGCAAAGCCAAGCATTTCCGCTATGTCGCCGAGGCTGTGTTCCCGGCTTAATATCATCCTCTTGGCTTCCTCTATTTTCAGGTTCTGTATATACCGGGTAAGGGTAAGGCCGGTCTCCCTCTTGAAGAGCGACGAAAGGTAGTTAGGGGTCACGCGGATCTCCCGGGCGAGGTCCCGCAGGGTGCAGGGTTCGAAAAGCCGCTGCCTGATATGCCTGATGGCCCGCTTTACCTGGGGGGAATAGTTTCCCTCCCGGCCTTCCCGGACCAGCTCGCTGTAGTGCAGTATCACATCCCGGTAGATCGTTTTCCAGTTATCCTTGGAGGCGTTTTGCTCGATTTCGTTGATATAATAATCGCTGATCATATAGCTTTTCGTGTCATCGGCCCCCAGATCCGCCGCGGCCCGGCAGACAATCGCCACCAGGGCGATAAGGTTGTTCTTGATGGACCGCAGGGGCTGATCGGCCAGGGGGAATTTATTTATAGGCAGCTTCGGGACGGCGGTTTCCGCGCCCAAAAGCAGGGCGGTGGTTATCCGTATTTCATCCGCCCGGGAATAGTGTTTATAACCGGACAAAAGGCTTTGCCTTACCGCGTATTCAACTTCCCAACGGTTCATAATCACCTTAAAAAAATGCAAAGCGCCTTAAAAAATTGAAACTATTGTAACACGGGCCCCGGAATAATACAAGCATCCGCCGTTCCTGGGCGGGAATCCTTTGTTGTTTTCGGGGAGGCCGGAATGGGCGTTTTCAAAAATGATTTTATGTGGGGCGGTTCTGTTTCATCCATGCAGGCCGAGGGGGCCTGGAACGAGGGCGGCAAGGGGCTTACCACCTATGACGCGCAGGGGCGGACGAAGTTCGGCTCGGATTGGAAAACGGCCATAGACTTTTACCATCGTTACCGGGAAGACATAGCCCTTTTCGCGGGGATGGGTTTTAACGCCTACCGTTTCTCGCTTTCCTGGGCCCGGGTACTGCCCGGCGGGGAAGGGGAAGTAAACGAGGAGGGCCTGGCTTTCTACGACGCCGTCATAGACGAGCTGTTAAAGAACGGGATTGAGCCGGTTGTCTGCCTTCACCATTTTGATATGCCCCTGGAGCTTATGAAAAAATACGGCGGCTGGAGGGGCAGGCAGACCGTGGAGGCCTTTAAGAAATACGCGGAGCTGGTGATTAAACGTTTTGGAAGGCGGGTAAAGTACTACATCCCTATCAACGAACAAAACGCGGGGGTTTTTACCGTCTTTTTTTCGCTGCCCAAGGACAGCCCCCGGGAACAGGTGAACAGGGAACTGGCGGCTGTAACCCATCACATGTTCCTTGCCTCCGCCGCGGTATTCCGCCTGGCCCGGGAATTCGCGCCCCACGCGAAGGTGGGGGGGATGATCAATTTCACCCCCATGTATCCGGCGACCCATAAGCCCGGGGATATTCTGGCGGCGGAGATCGCCAACCGCGGTTTCAATTACCAGGCCCTGGACGTTTTTGCCCGGGGCGAATACCCGGCGGATTTGCTGAAACGCTGGGACCGGGAAAAGGCGGCGCCGGCCTTCGCCCCCGGGGATCTCGACTATATCCGGGGGGCCCGGATGGATTTTATCGCCCATAGTTACTACATGTCCGGCCTGGTCAGCGGGGACAGGGACAACGGCCCCATTGCCATGCTGGAGAATTTCCTGGGCTCCGGCAAATCCCTTAAAAACGAATACCTGAAACAAACCGAATGGGGCTGGGCCGTCGATCCCGCCGGAATACGGATAGCGGTTAAGGAGATCTACGGGCGCTACGCTCTTCCGGTGTTTCCCATTGAGTGCGGCATAGGCGTTGATGAAACCCTTAACGAATACAATACGGTGGAAGACGATTACCGCATCTCCTACCTGCGGGATCACCTGGAGCAGCTTAAGCGGGCGGTTTCCGAAGACGGGGTAGACCTGATGGGTTTCTTAACCTGGGGGCCCATCGACATCCTAAGCTCCCAGGGGGAGATGAAAAAACGCTACGGCTTTATTTACGTGAACCGCGGCGATACGGACCTGAAGGATCTGGCGCGGTACCCGAAAAAAAGCTACGGGTGGTTCAAAAAAGTTATCGCCTCTAACGGCGAGGATCTCTAACAAAGGGAGCGTGCACCATGGACAAATACGTTATCGACATCGGCGCCACCAATACTAAATTCGCCCTGATGGGCAAGGAGGGGGAAATCCGGTTCCGCCGGCAGATTCCCACCGTGTACAG
>JAIRRU010000282.1 GCA_031255815.1 Treponema sp.
GGCCACCAGTCCTCAAGGATATATACCAGCTACAACTGGGTAATAGAGGCAAGCCTCCGCTACGTGCTTAAGCCCATCGGCATCAGGAACATCTCCACCGCCCGCAGCCTCTACCGCCGTTTTTCGGTGGAGAAGAAAGCCTACGCCTTTTCCCTGAAAAACAACTGCATCTCCATCATCGGCCATACCCACCGGGCCCTTTTCGAGTCCCTGGGCCGCTTCGATTACATCAAGTTCGAGATAGAGCGGCTCTGCCGGGATTATCCCGCCTCGGAGGGCTCGGACAGGGAGCGGATAGCCGCGGAGGTGAACGCCCTGCGGCGGGAACTGGGAAAGCTCCGGCGGGTGGAACGGCGGGACGTGCTGCGCCAGAGCCTCTACGGGGACGAATTTCCCGTGCCCTGCCTTTTCAATTCCGGTTCGGCCATCGGGAAGAAGGGGATCAACGCCATAGAGCTGGACGGGGAGCAGATATCCCTGGTTTACTGGTTTACCGAGGGATTGGGAAAAAAATTCGTCAGCCGGGGTTTCTACGAGCTGGAGGGGATCCCCGGAACCCTCTGCCGCCGGGCCGTGCTGAACCGGGATCGGCTGGAATACGTTAAATCGCGGATAGAACTTTTGGGCAAAAAAGTTTAAGCGGCGGGGGGATACATGGCGGACTTTCTTTACCAGCTCCTTATTTTCCCCCCGGCCCTGTTTATTGAGACTGCCTTTCTGTTCGTGTACCGGCTCTTTGATAATACCGGGCTGGCGATTCTGGGGCTCAGCGGGGCGCTTTGTATTTTTACCCTGCCCCTGTACCTGGCGGCGGAGAAGCGGGAGGAAGAGGAACGGAACCTGCAGAAACGCTTTAAGCCCAAACTTGATAAAATAAAAGCCGTATTCCGCGGGGACGAGCGGTACATGATACTCTCCGCCTATTACCGCCAGAATCACTACCACCCGGTTTACGCCATGCGGAGCAGCCTGAGCCTGCTTATCCAGGTTCCCTTTTTTATCGCCGCTTATTCGTTTCTCTCCCATTTAGAAATTCTGCGGGGGGAGCCCTTCCTCTTTATCCGGGATCTCTACGAGCCGGACCGGCTCGTGCCCCTGTGGGGCGGGCTAAACCTGCTCCCCGTTCTGATGACCCTTGTCAACTGCGCCGCGTCCCTGGTTTACACCAGGGGGCTGGGGCTCAGGGACAAGCTGCAGCTTTACGGCATGGCGGGAGTATTCCTGCTGCTCCTCTACAATTCCCCCTCGGGGCTGGTGCTTTACTGGACCGCCAACAATGTTTTTTCCCTGGTAAAGAACATCCTGGCCCGGACGGAAAAATCCGCCCTGATCGTTTCCGCCCTTTCCTGCGCCGCCGCCGCTTTTGTCGCTTTCTTCGTGCTGTTTTTCCACTCCGGGGCCTTCGCCAAGCGGGCGGCGGTTTTCGCCCTTTGCGCCGTTGTCTTTGCCGTTATGTCCCGCTCCCTGCTCCCCCGGCGGCGGCCTCCGGCAAGGCCCCGTTCCTGGCCGGCGCGGGCGGCGCGGGCCCTCTCGCCCCCCGGGACTTTTTTTCTTTCCGCAGGGATACTGTTTCTGCTTGCCGGGCTCGTCATACCCGCGGGGCTTATCGCTTCCTCAACCGGGGAATTTTCGTTTATCGAATCCCGCGGATCCCCCCTGCCCTTTTTGGCCCATGTTCTTTTCCAGGCTGCCGGGTTCTTCCTCCTTTGGCCCGCCGCGGGCTATCTTTTCAGTTCCCCCCGGCATCGCGGCGTCTTTTCCCTGGTAATGAGCCTGTTGTGCGGCTTTGCCCTGGTAAACGCCTTCGCCTTTCCGGGAGACTACGGCTTTCTTACGGTTACGCTGAATTTTTTCGGCGCGCCCGGAGCGATGAGCGGCAGGCCCGCGATGCTTTTAAATTTGGGGGCCCTGCTGCTTGTGCCGGGGCTTCTGCTTTTGCTTCTCAGGTTCTCAAAAGGGCGCCTCTTCAATTCCCTCCAGCTTGCCGCCGCGGCGGCCCTGCTGCTTCAGGGGATAGTCAGCGTTACTGCTATCAGCCGGGATTTTAAGGTTCTGCGGGAAGCCGGGAACGCCGGGGGGGCGGAGGAAACGGTAAAGCCCGTGTACCATCTGTCGAAAACCGGAAAGAACGTGGTGCTTATCATCCTTGACCGGGCGATAAGCGCCTATGTTCCGGAAATATTCCGGGAGAACCCCGCGCTGCAGTCCCGGTTCGGCGGTTTTACCTGGTATCCCAACTGCGTGTCCTTCGGCGGCTGGACCACCCCCGGCGGGCCGCCGATCCTCGGGGGCTACGAGTACAGCCCGGAGGAAATAAACAAGCGGCCTGGTGTGCGGTGGGTTACCAAGGCAAACGACGCCTTTTTTGTGCAGCCCCGGATCTTCGCCGATGCGGGCTTTTCCGTAACGGCGACGGATTATTTTTTTGACAACCCGGCGGAGAACGGCGAATTCTGGGAACGCGCGGAAGCGGCTCCCTATCTGAATTTTGAAAAAATCGACGGCAAATACACCGCCCGCTGGCTCCTCCTGCATCCGGAAGTAAAACTGCTTTCCATAACGGATCTGCTTGAAAAGAACCTAATCCGCTTCGCGTTTTTCCGGATAAGCCCCGTCCTGTTCCGGCCCCTTATCTACGACGACGGCCGCTACCTTTCGGCGGATAATCTGGAAAACAAGATCGACAGCCGCAGGAAACAGAACAACGAACTTGTCGCGCGGACCATCGATCATTACGCCTGCCTGGATTTTTTGCCCCTGCTTACGGGCTTTGAGCCTGACAAGGCCGATACCTTTACGGTTATTTACAACCAGCTTCCCCACGAAGCCGCGTATCTGCAGGTTCCCGCCTATGTTCCCGCCGTGGAACTGAGCGGCAGGGGAAGCGGCCCCTTTGCCGGGGAGAAGGAGTTTCACGTAAACAGCGCGGCCTTGCTGCTGCTGGGGAAGTGGTTCGGTTTCCTCAAAGAAAACGGGGTTTATGACAACAGCCGTATCGTTGTGGTGTCGGATCACGGGGATGACCTGCGGAGCCCTTTCCCCGGTAACATCGTTCTTCCCAAAGGCATGAGCGTGGAAAATTACAATCCGCTGCTGCTCGTTAAAGATTTTAACGCCGCCGGGGAGGAGGGGTTGCGGCGGGACGATCGCTTTATGACCAACGCCGATGTCCCCCTCTTGAACCTCTCGGGTATCGTCGAAAACCCGGTGAACCCCTTTACCGGCTCTCCCCTGCCGCAGCGGAAGGAGGAGGGGGTTCTCGTAACCACCGCCGGCTCCTGGATGCCCAAGTACGTCCTGGACAGCGGCAGGAACGACTGGCTCAGGGTTCGCGATAACATATTCGATCCGGCCAACTGGGAAGAGGCGGAGCGGTAAAACCGCAAACAGGTTCCCGGCAGACCGATTGGGCTAAAAGCACGATAAAAGGATGACCGCGAACCGCGCGGGCTTTTGCATCTGTAACCAATTTATTAAATGTCTGATAAACCCGCCGGCTTTACCGGGCTGCCAGGAAATT
>JAIRRU010000300.1 GCA_031255815.1 Treponema sp.
CTTTCCCGCTGTGTTTCCGAACTTCTCCGGCTTGGGGAAATAGAAGAATCCTTCCCCGGCATAAGCGCCCCTGATCCCTACCGTTTCTTTGCGGAACATCTGGACGAAACAAAGTACCTTCCCCAGGAGGATTCCTCGGGGGTCTCCGTTCTCCCCTACCGTACCGCGGCCCCCGCGCCCTTTGACTGCCACATCGTGCTGGGGGCCAGCCAGGAGAATCTTTCCGAGGTTTTCCCCCGCCTCGCCTTCCTTCCCCGGCTTAAAAAAGAAAAGCTGGGCCTTACGGACATTGACGCCTCAAAGGCGTTCATCGATCTCCACAAGCTGAACTCCGAAAAACCCGCCGTCTTCTTCTGTTCGCGGGAATCCTTCTCCGGCTTTGCCATTCCCCACGCCGGACTGGAACTGGGCGGTAAAGCCCGGATGCGTTACGGGGATTCGGAAAGCGGCGCCTTTGCCCCGGATCTTTTCGAGCTGGAGCGCCAATTCCTTTCCCGGCCGGAAAGCCGGGAAGGTTCCCCCGCGGGCGTCCTCCACGAAGTCCAGGCGGAAGGTTTCCGGGCCTTCATGGAACGGCGGCGGGCAACGGGCGGCGGGGCCCGGCCTTCCGGCATGGAAGGACGGATCTTCGCGGATCTGGCCTGGAAACGCTACAGGGGGGAGGGAGATTCCGAGGGCATGTTCCGGGTATCGGCCACCGCCATGGAGCCCTTCTTCCGCTGCGCCGCCGAATGGTTCTACGCCAGGGTACTCAGGCTGGAAAGCGTCCGTATGGAAACCTCCCTGATGGCGGAAAATATCACCGGCTCCCTGTACCACGCCCTGCTGAACCGTTTCTTCAACACGCTCATGGAAAAAGGCGGCCTTCTCCTTCCCCCCGACGGGGAGGCTCTTCCCGAACCTTACCGGAAAATCCTGGCCTCCGCCGCGGCGGAGGTTTTTGAGAGCCTCCCCCGGCTCCCCGGCGAAAGCCGGCCCCTCAGCGCCCTGACAGTCCGTTTCCTCAGGGCGGGGAAAGAGGCGGCGGTAAAGCAGACGGAACTCTTCCTGGCCGCGCTGCTGCGTTACTTCGGGGGTTTCGCCGTCGCGGGCAGCGAAATAAGCTACACCCTTAAAGAGGGAAAGCGCTGCCTTACGGGGAAAGTGGATCTGCTGCTGAGCGATGAAAGGGAGGGGGAGGCCGGAGGGGCGGCCATTGTGGATTTTAAACTCAACTACCTTCCCCGCCGCTCCGACTGCACCGGGAAGGGGGAACGGGGGCTTCAGGATTTCCAGCTCCCCATGTATCTCAGCCTGGCGGAGGCGAACGGCTGCCCGCCGGTAGAGCGGGCCCTGTTTTTCAAGATACTCAGGGCCGAGCCGCTGGTTGTCCTGGGTTCCATCCGGGACAGCCTGGACGGCACGGAAAAACCGGGCAGGGGGGTGATTCTGCGGAAGCCGGGGGGATCCCGGGAAGAGGGGGAAGATCCCTTCGCCGCCATCCTGGCCGAATTCCGGGAGAAGGCCGGGCAATACGCGGAAGAAGCGGGAACCGGGAATTTTTCGGTTTTCAGCACCGGGGAAAAACAGTGCGCCAAATGCGCCTACCATAGGATCTGCCGGACTCTCTACACGGTGGAAAGGGAACGGGGGCTTATCGTGAGGGAAAAGACGGATGGCTGAACAGAGCCCCTTGAAAAAACTGAATCCCGAACAGGAAAGGGCCGCCTGCTGGGAGGAAAACGCCGTAGTCGCCGCCGGAGCGGGTTCCGGCAAAACATCGGTGCTGGCAAGCCGCTACCTGTGGCTGGTTACCGAAAAGGGCTGCAAGGTTGAACAGATCCTTACCCTCACCTTTACCCGGAAAGCCGCGGCGGAGATGTACCAGCGGATCCATGCGGCTCTGGCCGCCGAGGCCCAGGCCGCTGAAGCTTTACCCGCCCCGGACGGGGCCGGGCAAACCAGGCGGGAACGGATCCGGGCCGCGCTGGACGGTTTCTTTCACGCCCGGATTCAGACCCTGGATTCTTACAGCGCCTACATAGTCAAACAGGCCGCCACCCGCTACGGGATCCGGCCGGACTTTACCGTGGACGAGGATCGCTGCCGGCAGCTTGCCGAAGAGGAGGCCCTTCCCTTCCTCATCTCCCGCCGGAACCACCCGGCCCTGGAGCGGCTTTACCGTACCAAAAAGCCCGCCGATATCGGGAGGGATCTTTTCGCCGGCCCGGCCTTCAAATACAGCCGCATTGACGAGCCCCCCTCCTACGCGGGGGAAACCCTGAAACGTTTCGAGGGGATCCGGGCCGAATGGGCGGAAACGCGGCCCCTTATCCTGTCCCTTTTGGGGGAACTCGCCGCCCTGGCGGAGGAAGGCGGCGGGAAGGACAAATTCCTTGACTCGATCCTGCCTTTGACGGAAAAGTTCCGGTCGGATCCCGGTTTTTTCCCCGGCCCGGAGGAGTTCCGGGACTACTTCGCCGCCCTTGCCGCGGCGCCGGAGGGGGAACGGGTGAATCTGGCCGAAACCCTCCCCTTGCGGGGCAGGCTTATCCGCTGCCTGGATCTGCTCTGCAAAATCTGCCGGGCGAACATGCAGATCGGCCGGCGGGGCAGCAGGGCCAAGGAACTGTGCGGGGAACTCCGGGCCCGCTTGAGGGAATTCTCCTCCCTCCTGGTTTTCTGCGTCCAGGCGGGGCTTATCCTCTCCCTTACGGCCCTGCTGGACGAGTTCCAGCAAGGCTACCTGGATAAAAAACGGGCGGAGGGGGTTCTTGACTTTGCCGATATAGCCCGCCTTGCCCGGACTATTCTACGGGATCATCCCGACATACGGTACAACGAAAAAACCGCCTTTAAGGCGATCATGATCGACGAGTTTCAGGACAACAACTCCCTGCAAAAGGAACTGCTCTTCCTCCTGGCGGAAAAAACGGAAAGGGCCGATCGGGAGATACCGCCGGCAACAGAGATACTGCCGGGAAAACTCTTCTTTGTGGGGGACGAGAAACAGTCAATCTACCGCTTCCGGGGGGCGGACGTTTCGGTGTTCCGGCAGTTGAAAACCGAACTTGCCGCGGAGGATCTGACTTTGCGGATCAATTACCGCTCTTCCCCGGATCTTATCGCCGCCTTCAACGGTATCTTCCAGGCGGGAGGGGTGTTCCTGCCGGGCGGTAAGCCCCCCTACGAGGCCGATTACTCCCCCCTCGCCGCCCACCGCAGCGGGCCGGGGAGTATCGGGATATACATTCTGAACAGGAACGCTGGTGATGATGACGGGGAAGAAGAGGAGGAGGGGGAGGCTTTCGAGGCCGATGAAAACGAGGCGGTGTTCGCGGCGGAAAAAATCAGGGATCTTCTGGCGGAAACCGCTGAGGACGGAAAGCCAAGCTACCGGCCCGAAGATATCGCGATCCTGTTCCGCACCCGCGGGCCCCAGCGGGTTTTTGAAAAGCACCTGCGGCTCCTGGGCATCCCCTACGCGGGAGAGGGGCTGAGCGGCTTTTTCGCCGACGGCCCGGTAAACGATCTGGCCGCCCTGCTCAGGCTGGTAAGCTACCCCCTGGACACGGAAGCCTACGCCGTATGCCTCCGATCCCCCTTCGCGGGGCTTTCCCTGGCGGCCCTGGCGATCTGCCTCTCCGAATTTGAGGCCGCAAGGGAAGCGGGCCTGAGCCCTGTTCCCTTTTCCGGCGCGGTACTGCCGCTTCTGGAGGGGAGCGACCGCCGGGCCTATGAACAGGGCGGGGAACTCTATCGGCGCGTCCGGGAAAAGGCGGCGTTCCTATCCTCCGGCGAGCTGGTAAGCGAACTCTGGTACCGGGAAGGCTACCGCTACGAAACCGAGTGGAACCCCCAGACCAGCGCCTACCGGGAACTTTTCGATTACCTCTACAGCCAGGCGCTAAAAGCGGACGGGGAAAACCTGAGCCTCGCGGCCTTTAGCGATCGGCTTATGGCCCTGCGGGAAAAGGAGGAGCGGATCCAGGATACGGAACTGCCCCTGGAACGCCCCGGGGCGGTGCGGCTCCTCACCATCCACAAGAGCAAGGGCCTGGAATTTCCGGTAGTGTTTATCGCGGGATGCGGCAGGAAGGCCCGCGGTAATACCAACGACGAGGAAATCTACGCCTCCGGCGACGGAGGGCTCTCCTTCAACCCCCCCCTGCCGCCGGAATGTTCCCGGATGAACGGCCTGGGGCGGAACTTTTTCTACGAAAGGGATCGGCTTGAGGAAAAGCGGATGGCGGCGGCGGAACTCAGGCGGCTCCTCTACGTTGCCATGACCAGGGCGGAAGATCGGCTCATCATCACCGGGGCCTATTCCCTGGGGACGGAGGGGGAGGATACGGCTTCCCTCCTGGATCGGGCAGTCAGCCGGAAACGGAAAGCCCAGGCGGAAAAAGACCGGAAGGCGGGCCTCAGGCGGCTTCCGGAGGATCCCTCGCTGGACGACGGAACCCTGTTCGGCCTGCTCCTCCCGGCCCTGGCGGATCGCTGGTTCGGCGAGGGTAAGTCCCCGCCCCCCTTCCTCAGCCTCGAAGCCATTCCCCCTTATACCGGGGAAGATATACGGCGCCGGGAAGGCGGCGGCGCCTACCCCAACGACCGGGAGGGGCTTTCCCGCTTCCTCGCGGCGGCGGCGCCTTACTACCGGGATGCGGAAATAATTACTACCCCCAGGCCGGCAAAGGATCATCTAAGCCCCAGTTCCTTCCATACTGCTTTGCCGGAGGGCGGGAAAGGGGAAACCGGGAACCCCGCCTTTAACGGGGAAGGGGGGGCGGAACCTTTTGCCCGGGCAGACCGGATCGTGGCCCGTCTCGCCGCCCGGAGCGGCCGGAGATCCGCTGGTGAAGGCGCGGGAGAGGCCGGAAGCGGGGGCGAAGGTTTCGGCCCCGCCGAATTCGGAACCCTGGCCCACCTCTGCGTGGAAGCCCTGCTCAAGGGCGCGGAACCCCTCATCCCTCCCCGCCTTGCCGGATTCCTCAGCCCCGGGGAGGGGGAAAGCCTCCTTTCGGCGGGAAAGGAACTGGCGGAACGTTTCCTCCGATCCCCGCTGGGAAAGGCCGCCGCCGAATCCTCCTTTTGCCGGAGCGAATACCCCTTCCGCAGTTTCTACCCCGGGGGAACGCCGGAAGGCGGGGCGGATAAAAACCCGGAAAACCCCGGCATGTACATCGGCGGGACTATCGATCTGCTTTTTGAACGGGAAGATCAGGTCTGGGTAGTGGATTTTAAAACCGACTTAACGGAGAATCCCCGGGAGCATCTCCCCCAAATGGCGTTTTATTACCGGGCGGCCCGGGATCTGCGGAAAAAAAAGTGCCGGATCTGGATTTACTACTTCCGAACCGGCCACGCGGTGGAGCTGGACGGCATATAAGCCTGTTCCGAAACCCGCCCGGTTTTGAAACAATCCCTGTTGGTTGACAATGGATCTGTTTAGAATAATATTTAGGATAGCGGGCTTGTTCCAAAACCCGGTTGGTGCGGAAACTTCGTTTCCGATGAAACAAGCTCTTAGGGGGATCCGCCATGCTTTTTAGCGCCGGGGAATCAACAACCTCGCCCTAAAGCTCCCCCGCGAATCGGTGAGCGGGCTCTTGGGTATGAAACCCTTCGCTAAGAATCAATGCTGTCCGGCGCGGGGGTCTGAGGGGGTAAGTCAATGTCAAAAAAATCTTCTATTCTTTTTACGGCTAAGCGTACCAGTTTCGTCCTTATCGGGGCCGTACTCATGGCCTTTAACATCAATACTTTTGTCCACGCCGGCGGCCTTATCCCCGGCGGCTTTACCGGGCTTACCCTGCTTATCCAGGAAATTGCGCTCCGTTACGGAAATATCCGCCTGCCCTTCAGTCTGATCAACTACAGCCTGAACGCCGTCCCGGCGCTTGTCTGCTTCCGGTATATCGGGAAACGCTTTACCCTTTACTCCTGCCTCATGATCCTGGTATGCGGTTTTCTTACCGACTGGATGCCTCCCATGCTTTCGAGCTTACTGCAGCTTCACGACACCCTGCTTTCCGCGGTTTTCGGCGGGCTCCTCAACGCCCTGTCCATAAGCTTCTGCCTCTGGGTAGGGGCGACCAGCGGCGGCACGGATTTTATCGCCATTTTTATTTCGGAAAAATTCCGCAAGGACGCCTGGAACTACATTTTTGCCGCGAACTGCGCGATCCTTGCCCTGGCGGCCTTCCTTTTCGACCTGGACAAGGCGCTCTACTCGATCATCTTCCAGTTTACCACAACCATGGCCCTGTCCGCCCTGTACCGGGGTTACCAGCAGCGCACCCTGCTCATCATCAGCTCCAAGCCCGACGAGGTGTACGCCCTGATCCGGGACATTACCAACCACGGGGCCACCTCCTTCCAGGGCCTGGGGAATTACGAAAAAACCGGCCGGATCATGCTCTATTCGGTGATATCCGCCAACGAGGTGGACAAGGTGGTGCAGGCTATCAAGAACATAGACGGGAATGCCTTTATCAACGTACTCAAGACCGAACAGGTAAACGGCAGCTTTTACCTGCAGCCCAGGGATTAGCGCCCGGGCCGCCGGAAAATTTTGCCACGAACGGCACGAACCACACGAACCTTAGCCCAAAACTTCCCCGGACACCGGAAATCTTGGCAAAGCCAGGGCTATCGGAGTAA